>PACG01000118.1 GCA_002699335.1 Candidatus Poribacteria bacterium | reverse complement strand
TCTGGCGCTACCATTACCACTGGACCCGGACCGGCAAAGCACCATCTCAGCCGGCCAAACAGCCGGTTTTGCCGACTGACCAGCGGGAGGCGGAGAAATTAGCCAGGCAGTTAGGCCTGAAGCATGATTCAGCAGAACCGGCCCGGATTGGTGCTGCCTACCGACTGGCGGCTATTGGTGATTCGAAATTAGCAGTCAAAATTCTGGGGCAGGCACTTTACGACGAGCGCGAGAATGTGCGGCGAGCCGCTACCTATGGCTTGATTGCCGTCGGCCAGCAGGCTACCCAAACCTTTATTGAGGCCGCAAATTCACCACTGAAATGGGTGCGCAAAGCTGGTGTGTATGGTTTGGGGGATACCAGTTGGCTGAGCGAGGGTGTGCTGGAAACCGTTATGAGGAGATTAGAATTCGATCCATCCGTCTACGTCCGTTCCGTGGCAGCGGGAGCCCTAGGTTGTTTGGGGCGTCGGGCAGTAGCCACTGGTGTTGGCAGTAGGCTGATTCCGGCTTGCTTGCAGGCATTGGTGGCCAGCCTAGGACGGGAAGAGAACCGGTTATCTATGGACCGGGTCCAACAGCGCAGCATTAAGTTTGTACGACCCATCGATGACTGCGACGTTTGCGAGGGCGGCGGGGTCGATTTCGGTTTGGATCGTTTTCAGCCGGTTCGCTCAGCGGTGCGGGAAAACGTATTGTGGTCGATAGTGATTCTGTGTTCGCACGGGCCGGCCACTACCGGCTCGGCGCTGGAGCCGACTATACAGGCATTGAAAGAGGTGATCCAACAGGATCCGAACGTTATCTGTGTTGGGTATGCCATGGATGCGTTAAGCCGATTGACCAATCTAGGAGCAGAAGAAACGACGGTCTCCCCTGCCATCAGGCGATTACAGAACGATCTTTTGGCCATACTGGGAGAGTGTCCGCTGCAAAGTTCGGACGCCCTGGTTCGGGCCGGACTCAGTTTACAGTCCCTGTCCCGCTTTGGTCAGCTGGGTTGAGGAAGCACTGGTCCAGCTCAATATTACAACCACCGAGGAGAATTTGTATAAAAAATCGACTTGGGCAGGAAAGAAGTGGGCTACTACACCAATCCTAGCCAAACACGGCTTAAATTAAGCCAACGCATACCATGAGACTGAGATAGCCTAAACAGAACCAGAAAGTTGGCGCCAACGGTGATGGCAATTAATATCGATACAGAGAAGCAGAAACAGCTTTTAGACCAGGGTTTTTTCATTTTCCAACGTGTATTGGCCTCGGGCACGGTGGCTAAACTCAACCAAATGAGCCGCTGGATGATTTTGATCAAGAAGAGCCTGAGCATTTCCAACAACAACGATCTCGTGGCTGTATTATTTCCTACTTCAAATTTCCTCATCCTACTTTTGCCCGATTGATCACTTATCCCTCGGCCTTGGCTGCCTTAGCTCAACTGGGATTCAATGATGCTAAAGTTTGGAGTGGCTTTGTGATCAGCAAACCACCCCATAGCCCACAGTTGTACTGGCATCAAGACGGTGTAACTAACTATCCCATCAGCTACTCTAAACGGCCGTATCAGTACTTCCTAATGTACTGATACCAATAAAGACAACGGCTGTTTGAGGATGATTCCCGGCTCTCATTTGAAGAGTCCTCCGCATGGTATCGAAGGGAAATCGGCCCAGCACCGGCGGGTTCCTGAAAGTGTCAGTCGGGCTATTGATATGGATCATCCCATCTTACGACCGGCGGCTGGAGAAACTGACGTGGAAGTCCAAGCCGGAGATGTGGTTATTGGTGACTCTCGTCTGCTGTATGTCTCACATGCCAACCATAGTGGACAACGTCGAACGGTGATAACCATTTGGTATTGGCCCACTTATAGCCAACTGCCGGAAGAAGTGTAGGCACTAATCAGTGATCATATCACCGATAATGCAGATTGGGTGCGCTGGGTTGAAGAAACAGCCCAGACTACCAGCCACTTAGTACTCGTCTACAGAGGANACAAAAAATCAGTGGTCTGGAATAATCAACCCAGCGATTTATTAATTTAGTCACTGCGTCTGTTGCAAAGGGAGTAATCAGAATGGCTTTGGCCAGATGATGGATAAGTATATGCTGGCAAACTGAGCCAGCCATTGTGGTGTTCGATCTTGATACTTTCTTTCTTAGCGTGCATTATCGCATACTAGAAGCTCACACTAGGCCGGNAGCAAATATCGGCATAATTTACAGGATTAATTTCATCCCATTGGTCCCCATTCAAGGGCCCNATTAATGGGCAATCCAACAACGGTTTCTTCTTTTGGATACTATAGCTATGAGCAAACGAAATGACGATCGTCCCAATGTAATAATCATAATTACAGATGACCAAGGCTTTGCCACAGTGNGTTTGCACGGNGACCCACACGTNAGAACCCCCAACATGGATCGTNTGGCTAACGAAGGTGCTGAATGCGTCCGTTTTTACGGCAATCCTTTGTGTTCTCCAACCCGTGCCAGTTTAATGACCGGAAGATATGCTTATCGCACCGGTATTTTGCACACCTCCAGAGGTGGGGCATTAATGTCAGCTGATGAGGTAACCGCTGCCGAATTATTTTCAAGGGCCGGATATCGAACTGGAATATATGGCAAGTGGCATCTGGGCGATAACTACCCCATGCGGCCAANAGATTGCGGTTTCCAAGAAGCTGTCTGGCATAAATCTGGNGGCATTGGACAAACACCTGATAAACCAAACAGCTACTTCGACCCGCTACTTTACAGACAAAATGAGCCTTTTCAAGCAAAGGGTTATTGCACTGATGTGTTCTTTGACGAAGCGCTGAGTTTCATAGACAGAAATTGGCAGCAGCCATTTTTTATCTATTTGGCCACCAACGCCCCCCACGATCCACTTGAGATTGAGGACAGATACACCGCTCCATACAAACAAAAGGGTTTAAGNGAGGAGNTAGCACGCGTTTACGGTATGGTAGAGAATATTGATGATAACATTGGCCGATTGNTGNCACATTTAGACTCTTTGGGCCTGGATAATGAAACAATCATCTTCTTCTTATCTGACCATGGACCTGCTCCAGGGCGATTCAATGCGGGATTTCGATCNCACAAGGGCAATGTTTATGAAGGTGGTATTCGAGTTCCTTTTTTTATCAGATGGCCACATCATATAGAAGCAGGGGTAAAAATTGATCAGATAGCTGCACACATCGATATTTTGCCTACACTTCTGGATCTGTGCCAAATAGAAATAGCGGGTCAGTTGAAATTGGATGGAACCAGCCTAAGGCCCTTAGTTGAAGATCCAAAAAGTGGATGGNCGGAAAGAACACTGTTCATCCAAACGCACCGAGGTAGTTTTCCCCGCCAGTATCATAATGCCGCCGCTATTTCTGGCCAATACAAATGGCTGTCCTATCCGGGCAGGGGAGAAGAATGNTCNATTGACACCTCTACTCCGGAGATGGAGCTTTACCAAATCGATAAGGATCCAGGAGAACAAACAAACCTGTCAGAAAAGCGGCCAGATATCGTTCAGCACATGAGACAATTATATGATGACTGGTTTAAAGATGTAACAGACGGCTGGAGAGTAGGAACTATTCATATCGGAAACGATGCAGAAAACCCCACAACGCTGTGCAGATATCAAGATTCTGAGTATNATAATNTTTTTCCATTAGGATGGCGTNTAAGAATTGAACAGGAGGGAGATTATAAAATAAAAATCAAACGAGGCACACTTGATGGGCCGGGCGTCTTGAAAGTGGATTGGCAGGGAAAGATTGAGCAAGCTGTGCTAAAAGAAGGACAGGAGGAAGCAATATTCTCACTGTCAGTGGGGGAAGGTAGGCTGGAGGTATGGCTTGAATTAAATGAAATTGGACGGGTCACATTTTCCAGTAATGAAACCATTGGTGATGTGGAAATTCTACGTCTGTAAAAGGAGCATCGCTCGCTGGCTTGATTCTCAATGAGAGGAATAAAGCACATTATTACCACTACGGAAGATCAAAATCAGTCATTATTTAAAGACCAAAGTAGTCGACCCAAGGTATGAAGAAAAAATACGGACATGAATGTGTTTGATCTATTCGACAACTATCTTGTTTTTTGGGAAGTTGACGGGCTATANCTATNCATTNCTCTATTTGNATCCACCTAGCTACAGCAGNTGGTGCTTTTCANTTGGACTAAAATGGATAGCTGTTAATTAATTTTATGGGCTGGATTAAGGAAGAAGGGGAATCAGACTTGACAGCTGANAATAAATGNCGCAACTACCAATTAAAATGATTTCTGCAGTTTTCTTAGNGGTGCTTCTCTTTGCAGTAGAGAGTGTATCGGCGGCTGATTTTTCCCNTCTCAAGAACCAGGTATATGGATACNAGTTGGGACTGTTGATGGATGTGTCTACACCCCTTATCCAAAACAAAACGGTGCGGCGGTGATTTGTTGGTGAGTGGCGGCATGAATTCTAATCCCTATGCAGTGGATAACACTGTAAAGTCGCNGTGTTTTCGAGCCTTGAGACAGAAGGACTATACGGTTTTTGCCGTCATGCACAGCAGTCAGCCAAAATTTACGTTGCAGGATATAGTGGAGGATCTGCCGCGGGNAATTCGGTGCACTCGGTTTCATTCCAAGNGATTCGGCCTTGATAGTAAGCGGATAGGTNTGACCGGCAAATCGTNGGGCGGGNAGTTGTCATTATTTTTGGCANCTANGGTGGAAGGAGCCAATCCGGCTGCCAAGCTACCAGCTGATAAAGCTTTCTCCTGTGTTCAGTCGGTGGTGGCTTACTTCCCCGGCCCGGACATGATTAATTTTGGTCAAGAGGAAACAACCACCCCAGAACGTTTTCATCCCCAAAGTTTGGAGGCAGAGGCCACATTTGATTCTTATGAATNGTCGGATCAAAGCCAGCGCTTTGAACGAGTAACGGACCAATCCGATCGACTAAGATTATNACGGCACATTTATCACCNATTACACATATCAGCCAGTAGGATCCGCCNGTGCTGCTGATTCATGGTGATCAGGNCAAGTTGGTGCCCTTGCAGCAGTCGNAAACCTTCCNGGCCAGATTAAAGAATGCCGGGGTGGAGTGGAATCTCTTTCTAGTCAAAGGCTATGGACATGGTTGACGCCGGCTGCTGAAAGGTATGCTAGAAGCCTTTACTGGCTGGTCTTATCGGCATATTTTGCATAGAAAATGAAAATAGGCAAACCAAAAGTTAGTTTCCATCATGATACAAATGAAGAAGGTCAGCGAAACGGTTGGCCAACAATTGCATTACCAACTGTGGTCGAAGGGGATGGAACTGAGTCAGCAGTCTTTTTCGCTCGGGTTGTGTTTGGCTGGAGACACTATTTGATTGAAGGAGAAATACCAGCATGGGGTTGAACTTACGCCAGGAACGGTTTGCTGGCAGGTTTGGTCTGGAAATCAAGGATATTGCCTGTCCATGATGTCTGACAAGCCTCTTGGAAGCATGACAGCCAACGGTCGGGGAAAAGCAACATTGAGAACTGGTCAATGACAGGTGGGTTGTTGGCGGAATTTACCTCGCGGGTAGAGCAATATTACATCAATCTTTACGGTCATGATTCAATAAAAGGAGAGGGTAGAAATGACAGTCATCAATGAAGCCAGTCGGGAATGGTTACATAATTGCTCGACTCAGCAACAGTTAGACACATTCAATAATGATGGTTACCTGATGGTGAAAGATGCGCTGCCGCCTGAGATGCTCCAACGGTTGGCCCAGGCTGTCGATCGGATAGAGGATGAAGAGCGAAAACGACAAGATCTGGCCCCCCACCAATTGTTAAGCAAGTTCCGGACGGTGATTGAGGACGATATCTTTCTCCAATTGCTAGATTGGCCCAAAACCTTTCCTCTAGTCTGGGATATCCTGGGTTGGAATATTCAGCTTTACATTTCGCACCTGATTATTTATCCACCCGAACTGGAAAAGGTAGAATTAGGAACAGGTGGATGGCATCAGGATGGTGGACGACCAGTGTGGGAGATGGAGCGGCCACAACCTCGCTTATCACTAAAAATTAGTTATTGGTTGAGCGATGTCGACAGCCCAAGTAACGGAGCCATGCAAATTATTCCCGGTAGCCACAAACTGGATGCTCTTCCATCCTCCTCAGATTTGGATGATGAAAATGTGTTGGATTTGTGTGTCAAGGCAGGAACTGCAGTGCTGTTTGATCGTCGGATGTGGCATCGACGCGGATTAAATACTTCAAGCACCAGTCGAAAAGTTCTTTTTTTCGGCTATAGTTACCGCTGGCTGAGAGGGTTGGATTTCAANCTGATGCCGGAAGAAGTGTTAAAGAAATGCGACCCGATTCGGCGGCAATTGTTGGGCGACGGNGCTGATATAAAAGGCTGGTGGCAACCAACGGAAGCTGATGTTCCATTGAGAACCTGGCTGCAAGAGCATCGAGGGCAGGAGTTACCAATTTGGGGTAAGGCCTAGTTGCCTTTCACTAGTCTCTTTTATCTACCCCGACTGCCATTCTGAATAGCGGGGAGCGGACCCTTGGTCCGCTAAACCAAACCGGTTGCCAAGCTAGAGCNAGTTGACTTTAGCTGGTTAATTATTGAATCCTGTGCTTAAATCCGCCCTCACCTTTACTGNCATAACCCTTCGGGCCATCATTATTTCTGTGATCCTGTTGNCGCCAAACTTCTAATGNCTTATCGTTGGNGAGATGGAAGTAGGGGTCGGCAGCTATATCGACCTTTATTGTTCCGCTCTATAATGTCATTTTCTGCCTGTTTGCCCTTACTCTGCGCAACTCACTGATCAAAAAATCTTTGGTTGCACCGGCTTGAGGCAGAATTGCTGTCAGTCTACGTTCTACTCAGTTCGACCCGTTCATTGTGCTCCATCAACATGATGGGCTTTTGTTTACTAGCTTAGGCTATTCTACTTGGTTTGCCACACCCGAAAATGAGTGGCATTCGCTGTTTCCCCCCTGACTAGTGGTCANAGATAAACAGAGCCTGAGCGGTTACTATCAAGGCGATTCAACCTATATACCAGGCAACACCTGGGCAGTTGAATATTACCGACCCTGATTTGGACCGGATTTATGTCGGCTCTATTTTCTATGATGCTATGTCTCAACCTGATTCTAAGACAGCAGTGGAGTGAAAAGGAAAAGCTGAGCTACCCCATCATACAGTTGCCTGTATCTGTGGTTAGCAACATTAACTACTTTTTCAGCAGTAAACCGATGTGGTTTGGTTGCTCTATGGCTTCGGTCATCACTTTCATCAATGATATCAGTTTTCTCTATCNTGATTTNCCCTCGGTTCCGGTCTCCCACCAGAGTTTGCTTCATCTATTTCCGGACAAACCCTGGAGTACAATCGGCCGAGGCGGGNTTAACTTGTCCCTTTATCCTTTTGCCCTANGGCTAAGTTTTCTAATGCCGCTGGACCTTACCTTTTCCTNCGGGTTCTTTTACTTAATAGGCAAGTTGGAATTGGTGTTAGACAGCATGACAGGATGGATTTCAGGCAGGTATCAACGGACCTTAGCCTTTTCCTTCTCCCAACTAGTTTCTTTTTTCCTACTTATCTAACATACCCAAAAATCTACATAAAAAAACAATCCCTAACGATCGAGATTATCGTCTCTTTCCTCCTCAGTGATTGACAGTTTCACTAACTGNGCTTTACACNTGTTGTGGGCAGTTGGGNGTTGCTATCNTTGGCTAACCGCTATTTCAGTAGTGGCAGTATGTTCTGTGATATTTGGTTAGCCTAATCCAGCATAGCCGTACCTGATTGGGTCAGTATTTGCGTGCGGGCTAGGTTACTAGCTTCAAAGGCAAAGTCAGCGTCACGGATAGTTAGAGAGAGTGCAGTGTTCTAGATACTCGACATCAGGTTGGAGCCGACAAAAATCAATCGGTCCTAGACAGCACCTATAGTTGGAGCGTTGATCGTTGATAAAGTCAATGGTTACTTCCATCGTGTTGATGGTAAATGGCCATTAAGGGAACCAGGTAACGCNCCAAGCAAAAGAAATACAGCAATTATTCGTCTGACCCCACTGCTAGTTGGACACCCTAGACATATTATAATTATAAGTCTCTGATGGATTAACCCCGCGATTAGAACAGTTAAGTCTGTATTTTAGAGGAACCGGTTGGGAGTGTTTATCAAAAGCNCTTTTAATCGAAATACAATTTGACACNGGTCAAATTGTATCGTACGATTCTGCTCCATGTTTCCATTCATTTAGTAAGGAGAAAAAATGTTACGTTCATCAGCCATGTCGTGTTTGTGTTTATTCTTTGTGTGTCTGNCCATAGTTCAAGGGGAAATCGACCTAAAGACAGCTACTGGTATCTGGTTATTTGATGAAGGAAAAGGGAAAATTGCTAGCGATTTATCAGGCCAAAAGGGTGATGGTAAATTGGAGAAAGGGCCTAAGTGGGTGAAAGGAAAATTCGGTCAGGCCATTGAATTTGACGGTAAAGACGACTATGTTCAGATTGAACCTTCCGACCAATATAATCCTAAAAACGCCAAAGGTAACTACGAGTTCACAATATCCTTTTGGATGTATCCCCACGAAGTGGGGGGTAATAATCCAGCTGGAAAAGGGTCTGCCACCCTCGTTATTGCTAATGGAGACCCTGGTGATGGCGGTGGTGCCAATTGGTGGTTTGAGTATTGGAATCCGGGCAATTTTGAGTTCAAAAGCTGTCAGGCCGGTTGCAATGCGGCCAAAACACCTCTGCCTGATCCGAAAAAATGGCATTTTGTCTCTGGTATATACAACGGCAAGGAATACGAGCTCTATATTAACGGAGAATTTAAGTCCAAAGGTGTCAATGCCATCGGCGCACCGGCCAAAGGGCTACTAATTGGCAGTGGTTTATGTCCAGCGGGACACGGTTGCGATGGAGGCTATTTCAAGGGAATCATTGATGATGTATCTATGTTCAACACCAAACTAAGCGAAGCCGATTTGAAAAAACTGATGGACGACGGAGTAGGTGCTTCGTTGGGCCTGCTGCCTGTTCAAGCCGGAGGAAAGCTGGCTACAAGATGGTCCGCATTGAAACAGCCATAGCTGCTACTATGATCTCCCTGACAAAGAAGAACGGAGAAGGGGTGGATGGAGGCTGTTTCATCTATGATCGTTTCTCTCGGTGCCATTCGTAACGACCTAATTAACCTCAGTTCGGCCTTTTTACCACTCACAAAGCGGTGAGAGCATTATGAGGCATTCTAATGGAAGGTTTCTTCTCCTTCCAAGTGTAAGGAATGAGTCCAGCTATTAAGTTGAGCATGAAATTGCCTGGACTCTTTAAAAGCCAGAAGTTCGCCTACTTCATTGACGATAAGATGAAGCTTAAATCCAAAGAACCATCCCAGACTGGATTTTCCTCTGCTGGCAAGACCTTTAAAGACTTTATTTCTGGGGATTCGAACTGTTTTTACAAACGGCTATCGGACAAGAGTCAATCTAGCTGATGCCTGCTATTTGGCCTCTACAGGACTTAAGATAGACCGACAGTGGGATCAGGCCGGATGGCATCCACTCAAAAAACGATGAGATGAGATTAACTTTGGAAACTCCTGCAAGTGATAGTTTTGATGTAATCGTAGTCTGACTTGAAGTTTTTATAAGCGGAATTATGATATGCAACACTGATAGTCATTAGCTATGAGAGGGACCTTTGCGCTGGAACGCCTCTAGACGGCTTAGATTGTTCGACCTGGATACTTTTATTATTAAGGGTCTTGACGAAGTCATCGATGTGGCAGAATAATGTCGTTAGATCCATCCTTTATCTCCATTTTTAAGTTTATGTGCCACAATTATGAAGAAAAGAGTGGGGTCGTACAAGCCCTAGGATCTATTTTTTTAATTCTTACATTCAACCCCGAATTCAGCTTTATTAATTGGGTTGATTCCTTATGGCTCGATGAGATCGGAGCTTTCCGTAACGAAGATTCTCCCCCTTCTAGATT
>PACG01000117.1 GCA_002699335.1 Candidatus Poribacteria bacterium | reverse complement strand
TGTAGGATTACAGACTGAACCGCCCCTTATTTCCAATCAGGTCTATTTCAGATTGTTGCACCGAAATTACCTAAAATAGCTTTTATGATCAGGAAAAAGACAATCGACATTCCAGCTCCTGCAGGCAAAGTCACGACCCATGAGGTTGCAATTTCACCAACTGCTCGAAGATTTATGCTGTCGATTCCCCTTGCGATTCCAACTCCTAAAACTGCACCGACTAACGTATGTGTCGTCGAAATCGGGAATCCCAACCTCGATGCAAGTACAACAGTAGTTGCGGCTGCGAATGTCGCTGCAAAACCACGACTTGGCGTCAATTCGGTGATTTTACCCCCGATTGTATCGATGACACGCCATCCCCACATCGCCAGGCCAATGACGATACCAGCACCACCTAACCCTAGAATCCAAATAGGAACTGGTGTTTTAGTGACGAGTGCTTCCGTTCCACCTTTTAGGATGGAAACAATGGCTGCCAGTGGTCCAATAGAATTGGCCACATCGTTAGCACCGTGGGCGAAAGCAACGAAACAAGCACTCATAATTTGAAGATATGTGAAGATTTTCTCCACAAATTGTAAATCTTCACGTGTCTGCATTTGTTTCTCGCTTTGTTCGACCATATTTGTTAACTGATCAACATGCCCTTGAATATCTTCTATATATATTGCCGTCTCCCCCGTCGCTTTAGCGTGAAGTCGGCGGGTGAGTCTGGCTATTGATCGAAGATCCACCGACATTGTGGACAGAAGAATTGTGTCCTCGTCATCTACTGCTGTTTTTACAGTTATACGGTTAATTAGTAACCATCCGATGACTGAAGCCGCCACTCCGATACCAACGGCAATCGTTATCGATTGTGGGAAGCTCAAATCAAGATGAAGGTTCTTGAGGCCTTTAAAGAGGGTTACCAGCGTCAAAATAGCAAAGACTAAGAAAATAAAAACAGGCGACCACCGTTTTGTAGCTTTAACAGGATCAGGAACATTAATCATTGAATAGCGAATGCCCGAGAAAACGATAAAAGCAATTATTCCACTCAACAATGGTGAGGTAACCCAACTCACAGCGATCTGGCTAATCTTTTCCCAATCGACACCTCCAGCACCACCGGCAATAATAGCAAAACCAACAATCGCACCGACGATTGAGTGCGAGGTTGAAACCGGCCATCCAAAGTAGCTGGCAATTTGCAACCATGCGCCGGCAGCCAGTAGTGAAGCTAACATTCCATACAGCAGGATATTAGCCCCATTTTCCATGTTAGTGAAAACACTGAGGTCAATTATTCCTTTCCGCACCGTCTCGGTCACATGGGATCCAACCAGGAATGCACCAGCAAATTCAAAAATGGCGGCAACGATAATGGCTTGTTTCAGTGTTAAGGCCCCTGAACCAACCGAAGTACCCATGGCATTTGCAACGTCATTGGCACCGATGTTCCACGCCATGTAAAAGCCAAAACCTGAGGCCAAGATTAAGATAATGATTGATTCAATTCCCACTTAATTCTTCCCTTTGACCCATTAAATACTACCTTCTTCTTACTTGATTCTATGGCCCGGGAGAGCCGATCAATCCGATGATTAAGCTCTCGTAACCTTGATGTTGCAGTCTCTCAGGGCCTGAAAATCCCCGTATCATACAAACTAACCTCTGCAAAAAATGCTATATGTTAGTTATGATAGCAGAATAGCGTTACAGAAGTTTAACAATTCCTTGTCTTTTGTGGAGACAACTCCTTTGATCCTTGCAAAAAGATCTAATATCTTTAGAATTTATAATAAAGGGTCAAACGCGGTTGAAGATCTAAGTCGGGTTTTTTGCCTTTTTCTGGTTCGTCATAAAAAGACGCAAAGACATTCGGAAGGACGTAAACATTTTTCGACGGCGACCAATCTAGGCCGAAAATAACGTTGTTCGCACTCGCCTCTTTGGAATATGGCGTATATGAAACACCTCCACCTTTCGGATTCGGATCCAGATTTTTGTCGAAGCGCCCGACTACTTTTAGGTTGTCCAGCAACTTTGCCGATCCGAAGACCGAGGCCAGCTTCCGCTCGCTCTCTCCCGCTTCCATCGAGAAAAGTACACCACCTTTGAACAGATCGTTTTGGTAACCGATTAGCCCGTGCAAGAGGAGATCAAGTTCATCGCCAGTTTCAGCATCGACATAACATTCGATCAGCAGGCCATCAACCGGTTTTAAGGCCAGCGCGAAATACGCTTTTTTATCCGAATCCGCTTCGGCTTTTGTGCCGGAACCGTTCGCTAACATGACATGATAGTTGATGAGTTTATCCGCCAGACTTCCTTTGATCGCGATTCCGAAATCGGTCGAACTGACAAATTTGTGCAGATCTTCCGGTGTTTTCGATAGGACACGATAGCCCCAAAGTTTTTCGGTATTGGCCAGGGCCGGCGTACCAGAAAGCCCAACTAGGACATCGGTGTTCCAGTCTGAATTTTTCCACCGAAGATAACCGTTTTTGACATACGGCTTGATCTTGTCACCCTTTTCGGGAAGTGAATCACTGTTCATCTCAAACCGCAAACGGACGGCGAGATTATTCGGACCGTCATCATTCTCTTTGATCTTACGATCGTATTGAAAGTAGATTCGGCGATATTGAAAACCGTTTCGCCCTTCTAAATCCTTGTTATGNGAGNATAGCATNTGATAAAAATCACCGAAAAAATAGCCGCTAACTTTCCCTTTATCTGCCCACGTCATTGTTGCCGAAACAATCAGGAGTCCCAACATGATAATAGTTCCCTGCGACAGACGACAACAAATCGTTGTTTTTTCTGATATCAACATTTTTCCATTTTCCTACAAAAATTAATCTCTGTCAAAACCTAATATAGAAAATAATAATAGAATTGTGTTACAAAAGTTTGACAATTACTTGTCTTTTGTTCGTTATGCGTGTTTTTCCCAGCAAAACTTTCACTACCTCTTAGCATAGATTGGGGGAATTTATCGAAAATATATCTTTGTATATGAAATAGATAGAGCGCAAGATTCCGATCATGCTGATTGCCGACAAGGCAGATAACGAACAACCAGAGTACGGTCTTCCACTGGTACAGAGCGGACAACCTGATGGCGCATTTCTTCAATAGAATTAGGCCGGATTTCTANGGGAAGAGAAAAAGCTAGTTTGAATTTCATGTCCAGGCACAGCTGAGTATGTACCATCACCTGGTTGGCGTGAATATTAACTGCCCCTAACCTGTAATATGGATTTATCGCCCCATTTATATATACCAAAAGGTACCATGGGTGTATTTTAGAGACGAATAGAATCTCACCTATTAAATAAGGGGGCAACCCGATGAAAATCAGTTTTTTGCGCTCGTTTTTTGGCTTGTCTATTGTGGGGACATTGGTTTGTTATTCGGTAAGAGTCCATGCCCAATTGATTAAGGACGGATTGGCGGGACACTGGACTTTTAACAAGAAGGATACTACGTAAAGGAAGCCAAATATGCTCTCGGAGAACATCATGGANTAATTAAGGGAAAACCCAAAATCGTCGAANGGGTCATCGATGAAGCGTTAAGTTTCAATGAAAAGGAAGATTATGTTGTCATGGGTAAGGTAACGAAAGGGCAAGACTTGACGTATGCGATGTGGGTCAAGGTTAATAAACTTCCCGGAGACCTCAAAGAGATTATCTGGGATGATGATTCTAAGGGAGGNGGTGACTTCTGGCTGGAATTATTGGGCGATGGAACAGTTCAAACCCAGAGAGACAGAGGCGGTTTTGGGGGCTTTAAAACCACGACTCAGCTACAAAAGTGTGGGTAAAAAGGATAAAAAGTTTCTTTACATCAATGGAGAACTCAACGCCGAGGCGGTGGGAAAATTGACAATCACGAGACAATCAGCCATGTAGTAGTGGCAGTTGGACACGACAGTAATGCTTTCATTAATCCCCCTTATTTTGATGGTGCCATCGACCTTCGTGCTTTAAGCAAGAATGAAGTCAAGGATAATTATGCGGAGGCCGCTGCTGTCGAAGCCCCCGGGAAATTGGCCGTCACTTGGGGAACCCTTAAGACGCAGTAATTAAATTTTCTTCTGCTAGTCACCACCGGTCCGCAGGTNGCTTTTTTAGTCTGATTTCCGTTGNATGTTCTACCANTTCNNCTAGAACATTCCTGTTTCATCATCATNGTGAAATATCTCCAATAGCGGCNGATAGGTTTTTGCCGGTTGTGCCAGCCATTTTTATATGTACTTACTGGTTACCTAATTCGACAGTAGGATCTGGGACATATATGCCGGCCTTGATCTATTACAGCAGAGGTCGCTCTACTTATTAGAATTGGGTAACAAAATCAGCNTGGAGAACAGGTGCCCAGGTGGAGTCTATTTCTATATGGTTGGAGACANATAATTATCNGCGGCCCTGCAAGGTGGTAATCCTGAAGTAGTCTCAACTATAGCGCATCAGCAACTAAAGGTCCTGTTGTTACTGATGCGCAACAGGGCTTTTTTGATAACCGCATCGGATATTGTCACTACGGGCTCGGGGTAGTCGACTCAGCGAGAACATCAAACCCTCAGGGCAACCTATGCCCCAGTATGTATCACAAGCAGAGGGAGTGATTCTCTAAACTCTCGTACACGGGTAAGAGGGAATTGGATGGGGCTGAACACGCCGTCGCTATGTACCAGACACAGGCAACTCAGCGACGTATTGATAATCGGGGTCGCGCTGCTGCTGCTCCAAGATCTCGACAATATGTCTCCACGTTTCACGCAAACCCCGGGGGCAATACGGCATATCGTGCTTAATTAGCCTGTGTAGTAGGCCAAGCTTGTAGCATGGAACTGCGGCGTACATATGGTGTTCAGTGTGGTAGTTCATGTGCCAGTATAGAAACTGGAGGATCGGGTTGAGGCGGATAGTTCGGCAGCAGAGGCGGAAATCCGGTACCCGGTCTTGAAGCCCCACATGCTGGGCCATATTGCAAAGAAATTGTAACCACGACCCAAACGTTCTAGGAAAGGTAATTACCAGAGGAACGATCCAACAACCGAATGCCAGAGACACACCTACGATCAGCAGGTGGCCGATTAGTACAATTCGCTCCCAGTTGGTATAAGCCCGACGCCGCTCTGGGTCGCTTTCTGGGAAGAGAGAAGCGGTCCACGGGTTGTTAGTATCGAGATAACCGGTAAAGTTACGGAACTTGCTCCTGAGCAGAGAGTCGGGATGTCGGAAGTTTATAATGCTCCACTTCCAGATACTTTTCAGGTCGACCTCCTGGGGTAGTACTACCTCTTGGTCATCGGGTGAATGTAGAGTATACTTGTGGTGCTCAGTATGGCTAGCCCAAAACAGATGGTGGTTGTGCCAACCCAGAAATGAGAAAATGCAGAGGAAAAAGCGGTTGAGCCATCGGGTTCTGAAGACCGAATCGTGGACCAATTCATGGAAACCATTGACCAGAAAATGCCAGAAGTGTCCGTTGACGAACACCAGCAGCGCGGTGACATACCAGGGCCAGTGAAGCGACGCGTAAATGGCGGTCCCGGAGGCGGCAGCCAGCACCCCTAGAAAGCCAAGCGTCTGTGCAAAACCGAGAAAGTCGCTACGTTTGTTGAGTTCGCGCAACACCTCGCGCGCGACGTGACAGCGATACCACTTCAGGCGCGTCTTTTGGGGTAGGACGTTGTACTTTGGTCCTTCGGTCAGTATATCCTGATCGGAGAGCCTATCCTGGTTGGAGCGTATGTCTTGTTGATCGGCATTTTCATTCTCAGTTTGGGGTAATATAGCCATGGTGATACTCCGTAGGTTGAAGGCTAAAGGAGATATACGGCCAGGAAAAGTCGATGGTGGCGATTTTAAAATAGCATACATCATTTAGTGCTGCTTCAGGGCGTCTTGCTGGCGAAGCAACATCCTCACAGGGTCTCTAAGTGATAGCGAAACGAATTCCTTCTACCGTAACTGTTCCTCTAACACCGTCTGAGGACTTTGATCGCTATCTCGTAGGCCGCAAGTTGCTCTAATCGATTCACACCGTAACGGTACAGGGCCTAAACTAACTGTTTGGGTTCTGCTTTGATGACCATTGGTCTTCCCGTATTTGGGGTTGTTGTGCAGCCTGCCACCATCGCGGATTATCAACATACCATGCTATGGTATCTCTTAGGCCGTCCTCAAAATCAATTTCGGGCTGCCAACCCAGTTCTCGCCGGACTTTGGTTGAATCGAGTAGATAGCGACGGTCGTGTCCAGGTCGATCAGGAACATAAGTTTTTAGGGAGCTGGGCTTATTGAGCGTTCTCAGCACTATCTCCGCGATCTCCTCCACGCTCTTTTCTACCCCACTACCGATATTATACTTNTCCCCACGTTTACCACCGCGGATAACCAGATCAATGGCTCGACAGTGATCCTCAACCGCCAACCATTCCCGTTTGTTTTGGCTACTCCGGTAAAGAGTCAATGGTTGGTCGAAAATTGCCCTGGTGGTGAAAAGTGGGATTAGTTTCTCAACGTTTTGATAGGGACCGTAATTGTTGGCGCAGATCGAGATGGTAACAGAGAGACCAAAGGTTTCGTAGTAAGCTGAGACTGCATGGTCAGCTCCCGCTTTAGAAGCGTTGTAAGGCGTGCGGGGTCGGTAAGGCGATAGCTCATTGAAGGTCGCATCCGAATCGAGCGCTAGATCCCCGTAAACTTCGCAGGTCGAAATGTGATGAAAATGAGAAACGTTGTGTTTGTGTGCAATTTGGAGTAGCGTTTGTGTACCAATCAGATTGGTTTGGAAGAAAATTGTTGGGTTCAGAATCGCCCGACTGTTATGAGACTCAGCGGCAAAGTTGACAATCACATCGGGTTGGAACTGATCCACCAGCCGATCGATAAAATCGGTGTCTATAATACTCCCGAGCGCAAAATCGTATCGGTTCCCATATTTTTCAGCTACGTCCTTCAGGTTTTCCAAATTGCCGGCGTAGGTCAGTAAATCAAGGTTAAAAATTGAGTCCTCAAGGTATTTGTTCAGCCAGTAGCGGATGAAATTAGATCCAATAAAACCAGCCCCACCTGTTACCAGTAATTTCATGTGCTTGAATTCTTTTAAGAGCGAATCTCAAAGGTATTGAGACTCCTGGTTGATGGTGCAAGACTGGACTTGACAGACTGAACAACGGCCAAAGCTGGTCCTTTTTTCAAACAAGCGATAAACTGATCGAGTATTGAAGGGGCAGCTTCAGCCACAATTTCAACCCCTCCATCGGCCAGGTTCCTGACATAACCTTTGATCCCTAATCTGCGTGCATGGTCTCGGGCAAAAAAACGGAAGCCGACTCCCTGCACCCGGCCGCTGATATGTAGACGTTGTCTCATGCTTTTTTAGCCTGTAGGTCAAGGCAATCAAATTTACTGGAAAGAGCAGTAGGAAGTAGAGGTAGGTGTAGTGTTGTAGCAACGCAATTCCAAAGCTACGCAAGGGTGTGGCGAGAGAGGTCATTGGCAACAGTCAGTCGTTGTTGGCGGGTAAAGGATGTTGGCTTGGTGAAACCTTCACCGGTTGGACCGGCGATAGTCATGGCGATAAAGCCTTCACCACCGAAACCGGCTGAGGCTGCGGAGGTTTGGTTGATAACAATAACACTACAATTCATAGCTTGTTGGAATTGGGTAACCCTCGACATGTCTTTAGTGTGGAGCATTCCCGTATGGCCTCGTTTTCCCTCTGCTCGAACCGCACCGCTCAAGGCTTCTTCAAAATTCTGTACCCGTACGATGGGTAGAATTGGCATCAAATACTCATTGATGACAAAGATATGATCTGCTGAGACTTCAGCTAGAATAGCCAAGGTATTACTGGGCGCATTGATGCCGATAGCTTTTAAGATCTCGGTTGCATCTTTACCGATATAGTCCTTCTCGTTGTCCCCGTCCAGCAGATCTTCCAGCTTTTTGAGTTGACTGTTAGTCAGTAAATAGCCACCGTTTTGGGTCAGTTGACTAAGTACCTCATTGGCCACCGACTGTACGACGAAAAGCGATTTTTCGCCGATACAAAGAAGGTTGTTATCGAAGCTAGTACCGTTGATGACCGACTTGGTAGCATTAGCTAGATCGGCTGTTTCATCGATCACAGCAGGTGGGTTTCCAGGCCCAGCAGCAATTGCTTTCTTGCCACTGGTAAGGGCTGCTTTTACGACACTCTGACCACCAGTTGCTACCACCATCGATACATCGTCATTGGACATAATCTCCTTGACCGTTCGCAAAGTCGCGTTTTCAACCGCCGTCAGTAGATTGGAGGGGCCACCGGCGGCAACAATGGCCTGATTAACAACCGCTATCGATTGGATGGTACAATCGATAGCGTTGGGGTGTGGGCTAAAAACGACAGCGTTGCCGGCCGAAAGCATAATGATGGCATGGTTGATGACCGTCGAGGTTGGGTTAGTTGTCGGCGTAATCGAGTTAATGACACCAAAAGGAGCATACTCGACCAAAAGGGTGCCATCATCACCTGTGATAGCTTCGGACCCCAGATCTTCCATGCCTGGTGAGAGATTGGCGGCTCCTTCATTCTTCTGGCGTTTATGATCGACAACCCCCATGCCCGTATCTTGTACTGCTAATTCGGCCAGTGATTGGGCATGTTCTAAACCAGCTCGTCGAATGGCCGCGATCAGATCTTCTCGCTTCTTGAAACCAAGTGCAGCCAGATCTGCTTGTGCCTGCTTGGCTGCGGCAACCGCCTGATCGGCAGTGTTAAAAACGCCGGCTGCGGATGTGGTAGTTGTCCCCGTCTGTACCTCTCCACCACGGCGCAGTGTTTCGACCACCTCCGAGACAATCGCTTCTATCTGCTCTTGGCTCATCTCAACCATCTATGTTCCTACCTTCAGTTTGTCAGCAACGGTGGATATGTAGATTCGATCCATTATTACCGGTGGGGTTAGTTCTTGAGCATCGTATCGACTTCAGCGTGTGGACGCGGAATCACATGAACGGACATCAGCTCGCCGACGGAACGGGCACCTTCAGCCCCGGCTTCAGTTGCGGCCTGTACGGCACCTACATCACCTCGAACCAAAACGGTTACAAATCCACCACCGATCTGCTCTTTACCAATTAGGGTGACGTTTGCCGCTTTAACCATTGCGTCTGCAGCATTGATGGCTCCGATCAGACCCCGGGTCTCAACCATTCCAAGCGCTTCTCCAGCCATAAAAAAACTCCTTCCAAATCAAATTAACAAGGGTTGATAGTATCATACCCGCCTATTGCCGTCAAGCTGAAACGGGCACAGATCTAAGATAAAAGTCAGTTACTACGGGTTTTAAAGAGGCAGGTTGACGGCCTGTCCCTCCTGGTTAGATTGGTAGATGGCCAAAATGATCTCAACAGCTTTTCTACCCTCACTGCCATCGACTAAATGGGGTTCGCCCCGATCAATAGAACAGATCAAGTTCTCCATTTGCCGACGGTGGTTATCGTGGCTAATAGCACGTGGATCTGACGCGCCGCCCCCACCTGACCTTCGTGTAGCGAATTGGGCTTGAATCTCTTCGTCTATTGGTTGCGCCTCTTCAAATTCCCATTTGACGATGTCCTCGTCTTCCAAAACGATAGAGCCTTTTGTACCGCTGATCTCTATTTTGCGCAACCAACCCGGATAGGCTGCCGTTGTGCCTTCGATCACGCCCAATGCACCGCTTTCAAATCGTAACACTGCGACGGCTACATCTTCGACTTCGATCCGCTCATGTGCTAGTGTATCAGTGAATGCTTGGAGCGACTTAACGGGGCCCATCAAATACTGTAAAAAATCGATGGCGTGGATGGATTGGTTCATCAATGCACCACCGCCGTCCAGATCCCAGGTGCCACGCCAACCACCACTATCGTAATAATCCTGAGTCCTCCACCACTTGACGTAAGCGTCGCCCAGTATCAACCGCCCTAATCGGCCACTCTCAACAGTCTGTTTGAGGACCTGGCTGGCTTCCGAAAAGCGTGAGTTGAAGATGGCACACAACCGAACATTGTTCTCTTTACAGGCCCGGGTGATAGCATCGCAACGATTGAGGGTGATTTCCAGCGGTTTTTCGACTACTACATGCTTGCCCGCTTTAGCTGTCGCCACTGCGGGTTCCATATGGGCACCACTCGGTGTACAAACGCAAACGATGTCGATATCATCACGCTGAAGCATTTGATTGTAATCCGAGTAGGCTTCAACCCCGTAGCGGTCAACCAGGCGTTGTGCATTTTCTGCCTGTCGGGAACTGACCGCCACCAGTTGACCGTGTTCCATCTCATTGATAGCAGCCGAATGGAACTCGGAAATCATGCCGCACCCGACGATGGCAAACCCATAAGTCTTCATCCTGACTCCTTCTCGTTTTGACACTTATTTGTTACCCGTACATTTCGTTGATTTGATCGGCAAAGTTCTCCAAAATTACGTTCCGCTTCAGTTTTAGCGTTGGGGTCATTTCATCGGTTTCCTGCGAAAATTCACGATCAATCAACTTAAACTGCTTAACCTGCTCAAAGTCAGCGAAATCTGCACTATATTGGCGGATTTCATCCCGAATTAACCGATTGACCGATTGATCTGACAGCAGTAAGCTTAGATCTCCATCTTCAATTTCCTGATCCTGGGCAAAACTTTTGATAGCATCGAAGTTTGGTACGATCAAGGCGGCGACTGTTTTTTGGTTATCGCCCAGTAACATGACCTGGTCGATATAATTGCTCCGCTTGAGTTCGTTCTCAATCGGCTGTGGGGCAACATTCTTCCCATTGGAAAGCACCAGAATATTTTTCAGGCGGTCGGTAATTCGCAAAAATCCCTCAGCGTCAAACTCGCCTTTATCACCCGTATGGAACCATCTTTCCGGGTCAATGGCTTCTGCCGTTTGCTCCGGCTTATTATGGTAGCCTTGCATAATGTGCGGCCCACGGGACAAGATTTCTCCGTTTTCGGCGATTTTGACCTCCACGCCGGGAATCGGTTTACCTACGGATCCAAACTTAAAAGCCTCCAGCGTATTGACCGAAATTACCGGTGAGGTTTCGGTTAAGCCGTAACCTTCTAAAATTAGGATGCCGGCGGCATGAAAAAACTCGGCAATCGATTGTGGTAAAGGCGCACCTCCAGAGACAAAAAATCGCAACCGGCCACCAGTTACTGCTTTCAGCTTGCTAAACACCAGTTTGTTAGCCAAGGCGAACTTAATTCCCAAAATTGGGCCTGGATTGTGCCCTTTTTGTTTCAGTGCACTAACCTTACGGCCAACACCAACCGACCAGTGGAAGATTTTTTGTCGGATAGGAGGCGAGGATTCGACCTGCTTCAAGATACGGTCGTGCATCATTTCATACAACCTGGGGACACTGGCCATCACTGTGGGACGGACTTCGCTCATGTTGTCTCGAACGGTCAGTGGGCTTTGGGCATACCCGATACAAGCACCAGAATAAATGGCCAGATAGTAGCCTCCCATCCGTTCGAAGATGTGGGATAGCGGCAGGAAAGAGAGGAATACATCCTCTGGATAAACATGCAACACACTAACACCCGCCTTGACATTCGATATCAGGTTGTCGTGAGTCAACATGGCACCTTTCGGGTCACCAGTTGTACCAGATGTATAAATGATAGTTGCTAGATCTTCAGGTTCAACTTTACTACTGGTATTCTGATAGATCTGGTCCCCATTCTCTACTCCTCGACCCATTTCAATGACTTGATCAAAGGTAATTTGATGTGGGTCATCCAGGCCTTCTGGCGAATCAAAAACGATCACTTTTTCTAATTCCGGAACATTATCAAAGAAAGCATTTACCTTTTCTAACTGCCTTTTAGTCGAAACGCAGATAATTGTGCTTCCCGAATCCCGTACAATATATTCCACCTGTGCTGGAGTCGACGTATAAAACATCGGCACATTAACAGCACCTAGTGCTAAAATACCCAAATCAGATACTGCCCATTCTTGGCTGTTTTCAGCCAATATGGCGACCCGATCTCCGGACTCAATACCGAGTTCTCGCAGGCCAAGCGCAAAGTTTTTGACCTGATCGGCGAATTGGTCATAAGTAGTGGATTGATAGGTCCCGTCGACTTTGGTTTGTAAAGCAGGAAAAGATCCTCTGCTCTCAACTGTATTCTGAAAAGTCTGATTAATCGTATTTTTCGAATCTGCTAATTGCTCAGCCACAGCGATCTCCTTAGCTCAAGGTGCTAAACGGTAGGGGTAATTCGCTCAGCATTGATTTTGACTTAGCTTATACACAATTTAGTCTGGTCAATCAATAAACAACAGGTGGGTTAATTGTTGGTAATACAGTAGAGGTATTTGTGACCGCGCAGGTAGATTTCGTCTTCAACAATGGCGGGTGAAGCTGAAAATCCATCATCTAACCGATTAACAGTTAGCATCTCCAGACTTTCTCCGTGCTTGAGAACAGCAATGTTACCGTCACGGTCAGGCAGGTAGATGCGCCCACCGGCTCCAACTGGAGAGGCATAAACATCACCTATTCCTTCAAGGCGTTCAGGGCCGTAATGGACTTTGCCCGTTTCAGCATCCAAACAGGAGATAACACCATTTCGATTCTTCATAAAATAGAGGTTATTGTCATACAGCAAGGGGGATGGAACATAGGGGGTATCTTGACCATAGTCCCAAACGATTGACCCAGAACTGGTGATATCCCCACTGGCATCTTGCAAACGGATGGCAAGTAACGCATTACCGCGGAATCCGCTCATCACGTAAACTATACCACTTTCGTCATCCAAGACGGGGGATGGTATTACNTTTGCNGTCATACCACCGGCTTCCCATANCACGTTNCCGGATTTNAGGTCGTAACTGCGAACCCGGTTGGTNGCNCTGATAATGGCCTGTGGNGAGCCNGTATGATNGGTAANAAACGGNGTCGCCCAAGAGGTCCTNTCNTCTCGNTCCATNCTCCACAATTCNTGACCGTTTCTTTTATCCAATGCTGTAATGAAAGAGTCGCCTTCATGATCCCAGTTNACGACNAGCGTATCCTCGTAGAGNGNAGNNGAACTACCTTCGCCAAAGCTATTTCGAGTGCGCATATCACCTAGATCTANCTCCCACTGTAGATTACCGTCCAGATCCAAGCAGTAGAGGCCAAAAGAGCCAAAGTTAGCANANAGATACTCGCCATCGGTGGTGGGAGAATAAGAGGCCCAGGTGGTTGTCTGATGAGGAGTNCNCTCATGTGGNGAGGTTTCCCGNACCACTCGTTCCCACTNAACNTGACCATCCGCCCGCTTAAGTGCTAGNACNGTGAGTTTGAGNGTCAGTTTTGGCGCCTCATTGCGNNGGNCTCNNCCTCGAGGTTGGTTTTGNGCNGNTTCNAACAGTTGNTCNANGGNCAANCCGAAAAAGAGATCTTCAGATTTTTTCTCTTNNTCTTTGCCNNTANTACTCTCTTGAATGTTGTTTTCGCTACTTTCAGGTTCTTCNGGTCNGACTTCNACCGCAGTCAAAANGAAGATCTGATNTTTCCANANGATNGGGGTAGCGTGTCCTTCGCCTGGAATCTCAACCTTCCAACGAATGTTTTGNTTTTCGCTCCACTCGATAGGTGGATTACTACTNCCGATNGCCATCCCGTCGGCAGTNGGTCCTCGCCACTGGTGCCAGTACTGCTGATATTCGGGAGTACCGGATTGTTGGTGATGGTCGGCCTCGACAGCGGGTGTCCCCAATAAAATAGTCAGAACTGCGAGGTTACGACAAACTAATCGACCTAGATGAAATGATTGAACTCTGGACAAGAAACCATCGCCAGATACCGTTTCTTGTATTGTAAAGAACTTGCACTTGTAGAAGATGTGGTTTTGTAGCAGCATCAATTGTCAAACCAACCGAATAAGAGGATAGCTAATGATGGTACCCGAAGCGGATTTGCACCACCAAATGTAGGACAAGGTTATCTCACTTTTACATTTTTGTCAAGAACTGAATGCCAGTTTTCAGGTTAGTTATCAGCAGAAGAAGCTCATACAGTATTTTAGCTTGCACATTTTGGCTTGGCTTTACATTTGGTGGTCGCTTTACTCTTTTCCTGATTACGGCTGAGGGTGGAAAGTTTGCCATCGCTCTTGATCAATCAAGTGGGAAACCGAAAAGTATTCCAGTCTGAGGTAGCTTAGACTGGAAGTCGCTTCAAGGACAGTGAACTGTTCAAAACAAAAAACACCTCCAAGAGAATATTAAATTTACACGTACAGCCGATTGTACAACTTACCACCAAGCTTCGTTGGCGATGAGAGTTAGACTGACTATATCGTGGAAGCAATCGTTCACATCGAAAAAGGAGAACCAATAGCATTAATTGCTGTCGTCTTCTTTCGAGTCAACAGTAAAAACCTTAAAAAGGATGCAAAGGTAACGTAATTACCGCTATTTCTTATTTCTTTCGAGTTTCGGCTGAATCAAGGGGCAAACGAAGGTCCATGTTTAATTAAGTCCCCAATAAAATTTCGAAACCCATAAACAGAAACCATGTAAAGTGAAGACCAACTATGTCTTAAAATCGGTAGTGGAAGGCTCGAGTATCAAGTACTATAATGCCAGCTCGTTTAGGGAATCGAACCGCTTAAGGTACAGCGATTGTCAAACCAAC
>PACG01000116.1 GCA_002699335.1 Candidatus Poribacteria bacterium | reverse complement strand
TGACCGCAGCAGCCGCATGTGGGTCAACTTTGATCTGACTGGTCTCTATCATTAACCACTCTTATTTCCCCACCTAATAAATCGACGGGGGGTATGGCTCCATCCCCATACCGTTCAGCTAAATCAGGCCAGGCTGCCCCGGTGCTGAATATCCAAAAGAGCTCAGTTATAAATGGACGATTATTCTTAGCTATTCTTCCCCATACGTCCTTTGGTCCAGGTAATAGTGGCTCTAATAACTGAAATACTTTGTCGGATATATGGTGCCTGTCTGGAACTGATTTCATTTTTCTACCCCTTATCTTTTTTAGGCTGTTATACCATTTATCTCCTGACTTCACTACCTAAGGATTTGAAGGTTTGGGACTGCGTTGGGCCTTTCTATAAATCAGACCGGAAATAGACAGCAGAAGAAGAGGATTACGCCTGCTCCGACTTTTTTCCCTTTGGCTGAAAGCGCATGTTATTGATGCACACACAAACCTTATAGCAAATGCCAATACTATATTGGTCGCTACCACAATGAAACCTTTTACCCTGAAATGAACGGATAACTCGGCCATTTAGGGAGTATGCGAGCTAGGCCTGAAACCCTGATTGACGATCGAGGAAGACGATTGTTTTGGGGTTGGATTAAAGATGCTCGCTCGACTGAGACTTATGGTTGGAACAGCATTATGACTATACCCTGGCATTTTACACCAACACCGGATAACCAGCTAAAAATTAATCCCGTGGAGTAAAGTTCTTGCGCTATAACTAGAAGCCAGCCTGTGGGATGGATTTGGGGTGATTATTGATGGATTTGCTTCAGATTGCATGGAACTGAAGTTGGCCATTGATCCGAGTGAGGCCCAACAATTTGGCTTGAAATTATTGTGCGCCCCAATTGTGAGGAGGAAACGGTGATTACCTATGACCGCCACAGGAGTCAATTTGTGATCTATTTCGAAAACGCCAGTCAAGATAAAAGTTTGGCTTATCCCAGTGGACCCCAACCACTAACAAGTGGAAACTTAAAACAAACCGTGCCCTATGCCATAGAAGATAATCAAGCCTTGAATCTCGATGTTTTTGTGGATAAATCGGTCATTGAAATCTTTGTCAATGGTGATATTTGCATCGTACAGCGGGTTTATCCAATGAGAGAGGATAGTAAACAGGTTCGGCAATTACCAACGACCGTCAGATTCGAGCCAGAAATNTCGTCAAATGGGAGATGGATGCNACCAATCCCTGGTAATCGCAGTGGCAGCAGACAACAAAAGTTAAAGTTAATCCTATTGATAAACTGGGAGTGATTGTCNNCTCTTTCAGATGTTGACATCGGGTGTAATTCATGCTCGCGCCTCTTCAACCAGTTNGGCAATACCCAGACCTGATTCTCCAGCCACGGAGTAGATGAGATATCTGTGCTCATCTTCTGTATAGAGATACGGNTCGCGGACCTGATGGCGGCACACATGTGAGGAGCCACCTCTGGAGGGTTCCTCGGCTAAATCGACACCTTCGTAGTCAGTTTCGGTTCTCAGAATCTCTTCAGGGGGAGACCCTACCCATTGAGCCCAATCCTGTCGTAGGTCAATAGTAGTGCGCTTGATGCGTTCGGGAGTGTCACCGACATTGCTATAGTAGATGTCGAGTTGGTGTTCACGTAGATGTAAGGCCGGATGACGCATGCGATAGATGAGATTATCCGGAACCTCTTTCTTTTCTATTCTGTTGTCAGAGACTTCACTATAGTCTTCGCCGTCGATGGTCAATTGTGGTCCGTGGGTGAAGGGTTGGCGATAATTTTTGGTGCGCCATAAGGAGCGATCCCCCCCGCCACCGAATCCGTAATACCAATTGTTCCATTCGAAAATGCGCAGATAAGAAGTGCCCAGACAAACGTGATCGGTGACGAAGTTGAGGCCGTCATCTGATTCGGCGTAACATGTGTTCTGACCAACGACGCTGGCGGGTTTAGGCACGGTAAAACCGCTTCCATGATAGAACATGATAATTTTTTTTGTCCGGNAATCGATATGAACATCTGGCGAGGCGATGTGCCGGGTGAAAGAAGTCTCACCNAGGTCGAGAACCCCCGGTGAATAAACCGTGTAGGGACCAAGTAAATCATCCGCGTAAGCCAGGCGGATAAACGTTCCCTGATGATGGGCGAAGTAGAGATAATAGCGACCGAGCGGATTTTCAATCCATTCGGGGACCTGCATGAGTGATGGACCGTTAATGTTGGCCTGGAGNCGGTCATCCATGTCAGGTCGAACAATAGGGTTGTGTTTACTGCGTTGAATTCGAATAGACATGAGAATCTCCGGTTAATGAAGCCGTTGGTCTTTGTATAGTAGCCTTTGACTAGTGATGCTAACATGTGATGGTAGGTTATAGCGATGATGTCGTTGGTAAACTGCGTCCAATTATCTTTGAGGGTTTTCCATCGCTACCAATCTCGAATTTTCCAATCGAAAAAATTCCCGGTTTGGATANGACTCTACCCACTTAGCCTTTTGACTTGGCTTCTGATCCAGATCCTTTGCATAGACTACATCCCCGTCGAGCAATGGTGCATTGGCTGGAAAGACGCTCCGGTAGAAATAGGGGTCGATAAAAACCACGGCTCTGTTAACCTTTTGCCTTTCGACCGTTTTAAGCATATCGGGTCGAATATGCGGGTAAAAATCATAGGAGGCGTAGTAGTGAACAACAGCAGGTAAGCGACANCACAACATGAATGTCAGGCACAAAAGCAAGGCAAAAGAGATAGTTGATTTGATCTGTAGTCTTGTCGCCTGAATCGACAACACTTGCCGAACAAAATCAGGTAGGCAAAGTATGCCCCGNGCGGTTAAAATAATCAAGGCTGAACACGATTCGTAGAGGAACCTTGGGCTTAAGCTGTTACCGACATCATACCAGTAAAAGAAATGGGCTAAGGAGAGGAAAAGGAGAAGACCAATCAGCAGGTAGTCCCACCGGTTTTGGCTACCTGAGAGAAANAGAAGGGCTACANACAACAGCGAGGGGATTGGCCACCCGAGCAAACGCATATTAAGGAAGTTTAGGTCCTTCAAACTGATCATTAATCCCCTCTGTGGGGTATGAGCGGGTTTACCGTCAGGGCCGGAACCAAACCCCGGATTGTGTGATTTGCCAAACTGAACAATATAGCCAAACAGCGTTGGGGAACCGTTGGTCAGATAATTGTAACTNAACAGGATGCCGACGAAACAGAGCGTAACCAGGGCCAGTGCCGATAGACGTAGCAGGTGTCTCCGAAAATCGTTTCCCAATGCGACCAGAGCATATATACAAACAGGTATGGCCACGGCCAAGGCGGTGTAAGGGCGAATGTTGATCAGCATACCAAGTCCGGTTCCAGCCAGAATTGGGGCATACCATCTCCGGCTGTTAACCGTTTTGACAAAGAACAACAGGAAAATGGTCGTATGGAACAGAGCACTTCCATGATTCATGAACCCGGAGGACATAATAAACAAGAAAGGTGACAACGCTCCGAGTAAAGCCGCCAGCCTTCCTGTCCTTTCATTGTAGATTTCCGTCCCCAGAAAATAGATCAAGACAACGGTCAGTGTACCTAATAGCGGGTTCATGAGCCAGGGGGCATGGATGAACCCGCCCAACATCATCAACAGTGAGTGGCCTGGCGGGTAGACGGAATACCATTTATCATCCCGCAAAATCATCAGCGGATTAAAGTCAAAAAAATCCTTTAGTGGTGGGATTGGCGCTACCAAACGTCCCAGGGCAAAAATTTTGCCCTGAAAAACCTGAACCACGCTATCTGTCACGTGTGGCATGTGATCAAAAACGAAATAGGCTCCGAGGTTTGTGGTAACCAGTACAAAGGAGAAAGTTAGAAGGAGATAGGCTGATTTCCTGAAGGTAAACATGCCTTCGAGAAAGCTGAAGGGTTTCGATAACAGGTGCAAGAAAGGCTGGATACCGATCAGAGTAAANAGGGATCCCAGCGTACCAAAGATGAAAGACAAAACAGCGTGCCATCCTCTCGGTGTTGGTTTCAGCGAGAACAGAAAGATGAAAANAGTTAACAATCGAAGCAGGAATACCTGGGTGTCGACAAGGAAACGGGATGATATGTTTGACCTCAGGAGGAGGCTTACTATTAACAGTCCGACGATTAATCCCAGAAATACCAGAGAGGTCTTTATCCANCAAAGGACCAAAAAGAGAATCATCCCTACCAGAAATATCCACNGATTCCGCACAAAGGCCATCAATGCCCATCTGGCCTGGGCCGACGAAATGATCAAACCGGTCAGGAGCAAGCAGGTTCCCCAAGTTAGCGTATATAAGGAAAATTCAATTTTCTTGTGGAGTAACGTTACCTGGATCTGAATTATTGTCTCGGAACCCGAAAATTGGCTGGATACACTGTTCAGTGTCCATGGATTTTGCTGAGGGGCGACAATTAAAAGAAACAGCAGGCCGAAAAGCAGGCAGAGCAGTCGTCCCAAGAATGGGTACCCTTTCATCCCAACACTTCGATTGCGATCGAATATTAGCAGTGACATCGGATTAAGGTCGTGCTTTAGATGCTTGTGATAGGATAATAATACTAACACATCTATCGTTTGACCGTATTACATTATAGTGGATTGATGATGTTTTCGGACAAATATAGCTTGAGCGGTTGACTTTCCACGAAGCCTTGAAGTTTATTAGCAGACCTCTCACCATAGAATCCCTGCTCCAGCCAGTCGAAGATGTCATTGGTCAGGCAAATTGTTTAGTCATTTAACTCAATCAGNATTGATCGGAATTGGGTCATTCTTCTGCTAGCTGAATCAGTTGTCACCTAGTTTTCGGAGTCAATCGACCTCTTNTATTTAGATGCAGATGGAGATAAAGAANGGGGGNAAGGCATCTACCTCGAGATCCTCGAAACTAGCTATGACCAGATNTCTTTAGGGNGCGTAGTCTTGACTCACAATAGCGTTAATGTAGCGGAACAGCTAAAGTTCTACTTATCGTTCGTTCGCGACCCAGTTCATTTTAGCGCTTGCCTCAACGTCATCCTTGACATTGAGGGGTTGGAGGTTTCAGTGAAATAGCCCGTGAATGGAGGAAGGTAAAATATGGATANCCTACATTGATCGTTCCTGAGACCAGGCAAGTGCGTGCTATGGCATCTTGACCAATACAAGACATGGAGGAAAATAGTGGATTTTTNTGAGANAGATTATCGNATCGTTTGTGAATTGGTNCGGCAAATAATGGAGANCGCACCTCCGCTAGTGTGTCAGGCGGGGAAACGAATCAAGCGATTAGATGCCTAAACCGAATACGNCTNAACCGAATACGACTCAACCGAACATCATCCTGATCATTGCTGACGACCTCGGTTACCAAGACCTCGCCTGCTACGGTGGAACAGCAATTGAGACACCCAACCTCGATCAGTTAGCCAAAGAGGGAATACGATTTCGGCAAGCCTATTCTGGCTGTCCTGTCTGTGCTCCATCCCGAAGTGTGTTGATGACGGGTTACCATGCTGGACACACGTCTGTCCGAGGGAATAGCGGTGGGATTCCGCTACAGTCGGATGATGTTACGCTGGCGACGTTGCTGAAAGCAGGTGGCTATACCTGCGGTGGATTTGGCAAATGGGGTTTAGGCGATATCGGCACCACAGGGATGCCAGAGAACCACGGGTTTGATCGCTTCTTTGGTTACTACCACCAAGTCCATGCCCACACCTACTATCCTGCTTATCTGTGGCAAAATAGTCAGAAAGTACCACTCGATGGCAACAGCGATGGGGACGAAGGACAAACCTATTCTCACTACCGAATTTTTGAGGAAACCTGCAATTTCATTCGTCAGAATCGGGATCGCTCCTTCTTTTGTTATGCCCCGTGGACATTACCTCACGGTCGGTATGCCATTCCAGAGGACGAGCCAGCGTGGCGGCAGTACAAGGATCGGCCGTGGTCGCGATCGGCCAAAGTGGTGGCGGCAATGATCGCTCTATTGGATCAGCATATTGGTGAACTAAGGCAATTGTTGCGGGAAGAGCGATTAGATCAAAACACCATTATTCTCGTCACTTCGGACCATGGGGCCAGCTTTCGGTTTGAAGGCGAATTGGATTCTTGTGGGTCGCTACGAGGCCAGAAACGCACCCNATACGAAGGTGGTATCCGTGTGCCTTTAATCGTGCATTGTCCTGATCGAATATGGTTTGATCGGATGATGGCAGGTCAAGTGAGCGATCATCCTTGCTACTTTCCTGACATTATGCCGACCTTNCTAGAACTGGTTGGGTTACCTTGCCCGGAGGGATTAGACGGAATCTCTATCGTACCAACNCTCACAGGGCAATCCTCGCAACCGAAACACAACTACCTCTATTGGGCGTTGCCTCTGTACGATTTTGGCCGCCGACAGTTCCATCCCAATGGGCTAATGGAGGCTCTTCGAAAAGATAATTGGAAGGTGGTACGCCATTTGGCCGGTGAACCGATTGAACTCTATGACCTGGACCAAGATGCGGGAGAGATCGTAGATTTAGCTGAACGTTATCCTGACCGAACTGCACAGATGGCCGAATTGTTAAGCAACGCCCAAACTGATGGGCCTGTACAAATTGAACCTGAAATGCCGACTGGCAAACGCTATCGATAAGGTGAATCAATAGCAGAAGGAGATATCATGGAATATCAAGTGACTGAACCTGTTCTCTTTAACAAAGATCTCGGGCGACCATTAACCGTGAAACCGAATACGTTTCCCCAAACTAACGCTGATGGCCAACCCATTCTACCGCTAACCACGGAGCAAAAGTATATCTTTGACGCCAGAGGTTGGTTGATGATTCCTAATGTCCTCAGCGCAGATGATATTGAAGAGATGCAGGAGTTTTGCGAACGTCTGCGGCACAATCGTGAGTCGATCCCGGCACCTGAACGTTCGACTTATGGTGGACCGCTACAACGCTTGATGGATCATCCGGTTGTAGTCGGCTTTGCCAACGAATTTCTGGCCTCACCTTACCTGTCTAGCGAGGAGTGTTACGGCTTTCGTATGGAGATGAGTTTTTCTGCCTTCCGTTCTGCCAGTGATGAACCCCCAACCGCTTTTTCGCCTCACAATGGTAATGCCATGTGGCGGATGCCAGGCGATTGCCACGAATATCACTGCCTGCCCGGTAAAGCTTTCGCCGGTCTGACGAGGGTGATTTGGGAACTAAACGAGGTCAAAGCAGGTGATGGGGGTACTCTGTTTATTACAGGCAGCCACAAATCGGCTTTTACGGCTCCAGAATCAGCCTATCAGAACGATTCTTCCCTATGGGACACCTATTCCTGCCCCGCTGGATCAGTCATTATTTTCACCGAGGCGACGACCCATAGTGGCCAGCCCTGGACCAATCCTGACCGGGACCGAATCGCCATTTTCAATGCCTATAATGCCATCGATCGGCGTTGGACCAAATCCAGGCCACATTCAGACTATCTGGCTAGTATGCCAGCCAAACGGCAGAGTCTATTCAGAGACGCCTACGTTAAGGGAAATCTAACAGGCCGGCCGTTTGAAATGTAGCCTGAACGAGATCATGCTATTTTTGACAAACCAATCTTAAGTTAGGTGCCAAAATGACAATTACCCGTAGAACGTTTCTTCAGCATAATGCACTAGCTTTGTCCGCTTTTGGCCTTTCGCAGTTTAGTCAAGGGCAAAGTAATGCAGCAAATCTGAATATCGTCCTTATCTTTCTGGACGATTCTGGTTGGGGCGATTTTAGGCCTTTCGGTTCACCAACCTACCCAACACCAAATGTGGATCGCTTGGCTCAAGAGGGGTGTGCATACCGCAATTTTTATGTGCCGCAAGCCATCTGCTCAGCCTCCAGAGCGGCTCTAATGACAGGCTGTTATCCGGGTCGAACAGGGGTTTTCGGAGCCCACGGTCCTATGGCTAAAGGACTGGATCCGCAATTTNCNACCATGGGCGAAGCACTAAAAAAACAATGGATATGNCACCGCTATTTTCGGTAAGTGGCATTTAGGAGATCAACCTGAAACACGTCCCTGGGCTCGAGGGTTTGACCAATCATGNGGTCTGATGTACTCTAACGATATGTGGAAATACCATCCAGAAAACCCGGAACACTGGGGGAAATACCCTCTGCAATTTTGGGNAAATGGACAAGTTACAATCGAAGAAGTTTCAAAAGATGATCAGAAACTGCTTACCACTTGTATACTGAACATGCGGTCGACTTTATCCAGAAACAGCAGAAACACCCTTTTTTCCTCTACCTATCGCACTCAATGCCACATGTTCCTCTGTTTTGTAGTCAGAAATTTGAAGGTCAATCGGCAGCCGGATTATATGGCGATGTAATGATGGAGATAGATTGGTCNGTGGGTCAAGTGCTGACCGCATTAGAAAAAACAGGTCAATCAGAGAANACGCTGGTTATTTTTACTTCTGATAATGGGCCTTGGATTTCCTACGGTAATCATGCGGGACAAACACCGTTTCAGGAGGCCAAAGGCACTGGCTTCGAGGGCGGGATTCGGAGTGGATGTATCGCTAAATTCCCCGGCAAAATTAATTCAGGTACGGTATCTCATCAAGCCTTCTGCTCCATTGATTTACTGCCAACCGTTTGCCATTTAACCTCAACACAGTTACCTGGTTACCCAATAGATGGTAAAAATGTTTGGCCCGTAATGGCTGGGCTTCCTGGTGCGACTAATCCACACGACTACTATCCTTTTTCGACCGGGAAACGTTTTGAAGGCGTAATTAGTGGTGATGGTCACTGGAAGTTGCATTTGCCGCATGCCTATAGGACGCTGGTCCATGTCAGCAACGACGGTCAGGCTGGCGAGTAGAAACAGACCGAAATTAAGCTCTCTCTATTTGATCTACAAAATGATCCCTACGAAACGACTAACGTTATCGAACGGTATCCACAGGTGGTGGAAAGATTGACACATTATGCTGATCAACACCAACAAAAATTTTATGATAACGGATGATAAGTGCCTCTTGGATACAGCGAGATACTTAGTCAACAGATCCGACAAGTTGCCGATAAACTCGTCCGTTTCTAATAACGGTAGCGGGCACCAATTTCTGTCGACCTGTCCGGACCTGTCCTTGCGAATCTACCAGTTGATACTGTCCCGACCGATGTTCAAAAAGGACCGCGTCTCCCCAGGCGCCAACCCGTAAGGTTCCGATTTTATCAGGCATCGATATGACTTGTGCCGGCACAGACGTCACTTTGGCGATAGCCGTGTCAATCGACATCCCAAGATGTAGAAACTTGGTTACAACAGTGGCCAGGTCATACACTGGTCCCTCGACGTTGTAAACGTGTAAATCGGATGAGATGGTTTGCGGCTCCACTCCCTGCGAGATAGCACTTTCGACCACTTCCCAGGAGAAAGATCCTGCACCATGTCCAACATCAAAAATGACACCTCGCTCAACTGCCTGATGCACCGAGGGACGAACCCGACCATGCTGATCCAAAATACCGCACTCCCGACCGTGAAAACAGTGGGTTAAAATATCATCCTTCTCCATTACTTTCAGAATGTCATCAATTGAATCACACCAGGCATCCTGTGGATGAACCATGATGGGTAATCCGACTGCGTCTGCAGCCTCGCGCGCCCGGTGCAGGGGTAACATTCCCGATCTCTGACTGACAATGCTATTCTGAGTCAAGCGCACCTTGACACCTAAAATCAGATCACGATGCTGTTCGATAATCTGACAGGCTTTACTGACATTGGCGTACTCCGGAATTTCAAACTCGCCAATTTCTGAGGTCAACATTCCCTGAGAAGAAATGTTAAGCTGGGCTAAGATTCTGGTCTGGCTAACATCGATGACGTACTTGCGGAAGCCGACAAACGTATCGGCGCCGGCTGACCCAGCGTCCACCACGGTCGTTGCTCCCTTGGCTAGACAGGTTGGATCCGGTTGGATTCCAAAATGACTAACTCCATAAAACACGTGAACATGCAGATCTATCATGCCAGGCGTAACAAGATATCCACTGGCATCTATCACTTCGTGTGCCTCGGCTTTTGGCAGGTCGTCACCGACTTCGACCACCATACCGTTTGCAAATGCCACATCCTTTAAGGCATGAACCCCTTGTGCAGGATCGATAAGTGTTCCGCCTTTAATCAGTAATTCGTAATCCATCTTTTAATTTCCTCGCACTGGTTCTATTGCGGAGAGGTTGAGTTGATCGCGGATTCCCCGTGTCAGTGGCTCCGTTTTTGCTCTCTGTAGATAGGCTCGGTCCAGTCGGAAAGCCGTTTTCAGGTTGTTTAACCCCGGCAGAGTTTGGTTTAATCCAAGACAGGACAGGCCCAGATAATAATAAGCACCTGCTAGATCTGATTCTAAATCAGTCGCCTTCTCTAATGTTTCGATTGCTTGGGGATACCTTTTTTGTCGATAAAGTATCCAACCCAGTGTAGCCTGAAAAAGGACGTTATCGGGTTGTAATGCACAGGCTTCTTCTGCCAATATCAACCCTTCCTGTCCAGTTAAACCGAGAAACTGAAAATTTCTTGCCTTGGTATGACTCAGACTGGACATGATCGTGTTTTGAACATGCGGATTGGTTTCCTTTAGCTCCGATGCCTCCAGCGACACGATTGTCTCCACATCAGCAATCTGACCGAGCGTGAAAGCGGCTACTCCCCTGACTTTCCAATCGACATCCTGCAGGGCTTTCTGCAGGGCTTTGATGACGCTCTTCTCATTGCTAAAGCGACCCAGTGCATTAGCAGCTAGCATTCGAACACGGGCGTCCGAATCTCGCAAGGCTACTAATAGGGGATCTATCATGCGCGCATCTCCCAGTTGGGCCAGGGCTAAAGCCGATTGCAAGCGAACACTTGGGGATTGATCGTTCAAGGCTGAGAACAGGGCTGTCTTTGCCCGTGCATCCCCAATCTGTCCCAGTGAAGTCGCCGCCAGTTGGCGAACAGCCTGATCATTATCGTTCAGGGCTGCTACTAGATTCAGGGTGGCCTGTCGATCGCCTAATGCTCCTAAAGCTTTAACGGCTTGTTTCCTTTGCTCAGCACGACCTGTCTTCAAAACGGAGGTTAAGGGGTGTAATGCATGAGAATCTCCCAATCTGGCTAGTGCTAAAGCGACAGCAAAGACAACACTGGGTTGAACATCCTCCAGGTGATTAACTAAGGGTGGAATAGCCACTGGGTCGCCGATAGATCCCAATGCTAGAGCGACTTCATAACGCATTCGGCCGGANGNATCGTCNAGTCGCTGGATCAACGACNTTACNGCACGTCGATCNCCAATTTGTCCCANAATATTTACAATNTGTGACGGAACNGGGTNTGGCAAACTGCTCTTATTNAGAAGTTCAAGTAGAGGAGACACTGCNTCTTCTCCNATTTNNCCCAACCCCTCGATCAGNNTTGACACNACCANTTNCTGCAAAGGTTCCNTTGTTTGCATCTGCTTCAGGGTTGTTATCATTGGCTTGACAGCAGACCGATCACCGATTTGTCCAAGCGCTCTGGCCACATTCGAACAGATGATCGGATCCGGGTGATCGAGCAGAGGTATGAGATAGGGGACGGCTTGTAGATCACCAATCTGTCCGAGAGCAACTGCCGCCATTCCCCTGATATTTGCTTCTTCACCGGTTTCTTTTACAACGTCGATGAGAGGTGAAACGGCATTGGGATGTCGAATTAGGCCTAAGGATTTAACCGCTTGAGAACGAACAGGCTTTGCAGCCTGATATAAACAGGGAATCAGGGCTTGAACGACAATAGGTGTTGTATCGCTATCCAGATTTTGCGACTGTCCCAGTGTTTCACAAATCAAGGCTTTCATCTGGTCGTTGTCCTCTTGATCGATCAGTTGAACAAGTGCTAGGGCCATTTTTTCATTTTGAAACCGACGTATGGCCATCACGGTTTGACGACGGACCTCTAAGCTCGAATCTTTAAGCATCAAAATCAAGGCTGAGAAGATAGTGTCTGCTTTAGAGGTCTCGTTTGTAAATTGGCTCAGACTTTCAACAGTTTGTCGGCGAATATGCCAATCTGAATCTTTTAGTCTTAACAAGAGCGGCTCTATTACTGCTGTTCTCTGCATCTCTCCCAATGTCTTTACCACCAAATTGCGGATATTCGCATTTTTATCGTCGAGAAAGCTAACCAAAACGGTGACTGATGAAGCGTGGTTGATTTGACCCAGAGCGATGATAATCTGACGGCGGATAGAGGTTTTCTCAGCGGGATTATGGAA
>PACG01000115.1 GCA_002699335.1 Candidatus Poribacteria bacterium | reverse complement strand
TTGACCACGGTGTTTCTGGAAGACGCAGATTTTGAGGAACAGATGTTGTTGGGTATTGGGGGATATTCTTAGACGGATTCCTCATCACATAAGACTCAGGTAAATCCTTGGCTCTCCACAGCGTAGCTGGTTTAGCCGATGAACTGAAGATTCGCAGCTAGTCGCTTGCCTGCCGTGTATTTATTATAACCCAGATATGTTTTGGGGTAAATTTTTATGCAACGAAACAGCTCACTGAAACCCGGACGAAAGATAACTCGCGTACGAGATAATCAGACCGGCCTCAGCACCAGTTGGCACCCTTTTTTCTCTACTAGTCTTTTTCTCCCTAATCCAACTCCCTGAAAAGACTGACATAAAAACAACCCCCATCCCGACCTAGGTAATCCACCTCTTTGTCATCGGTGATTGGCAGTTTCGCTGACTGAGGCTAGTCTCCTTTTAAGTTTAGTTTCTACCTGACCCGTTCACAAGATTGCTTGTTCACTTGACAAGCATCAAATTGTGTGGGAAAATCGGTTTCCACGTTTCCACGTTTCCACGTTTCCACGTTTCCACGTTTCCACGTGAGGTAAATCTTAACAATGATGAAGGGGAAATTGACATGAGAACTCTACTAACTATTTGCGGACTTAGTCTGTTGGCATGTTGGCCCTTCCCGGGTGATGCCCAGGAAGAATCTCTGGTTCTATACTTTTCGTTTGACAAAGAAGTTGCCGATGAGATCAAGGATCTGTCTGTCCATCAGAATAACGGTAAAATTTCGGGCAAACCAAAATGGGATAAAGGCCAAATTGGAAAGGCGCTAGAATTTGATGGCGGTGATGACCAAGTGGTTGTACCAACTAGCGAGAGTTTGGACATCAAGAGTGCAATCACCATGATGGCCTGGGTTAATCCGGGTAAAAACCTGTTGGAAGACTGGCGAACCATCATTGGAAAGTCGCCCACCAACGTGTTGGGCCAAGCTACCTTTGCTTACAATCTGCGAACAGATAAATCAGGCACCTACCGGTTCTCACTTAATATGGGCGGCTGGCAGAAGGTGGTTGGGCCCAATGCGGAAATCGGGAAATGGACCCATGTGGCCAATACCTATGATGGGAAGACGATGGTTCTCTATTTAAATGGTGATTCGGTTGGGGATATTGCAGCCAAAGGAAAGATCAATGTCATTCCGGATCCAGTTGGCATCGGCAATGTCGTGGATGCCGGCGGAGCGGGGAAAAATGAGTACTGGGCCGGACTACTGGACGAAGTGAAGATCTGGAATCGAGCCTTAAGCCTGAAAGAGGTGAAAGAACAGATGAATTTCTCCCAACAGGATATTCTGGCCGTCCGTCCCAAAAATAAATTGACTACCATTTGGGGGCAACTGAAACAGAAGAAATAAAAACTGTCTTCTTAATATTTTTATCCCAAACTGCTGCAGGCAAAAACAACATTATCTGGGTAGCTCACTACAGTTCAAAAGCCCCGGTTNTATTNCANCAGATGTCTGCNGAATCTNATTNTGGCCTCGCNACNGATGGTTGNNGGNNCTNGATCTNCTGTCANCNTGCNANTAGGCAAGGATAAAAGAATTATTTNCCANANTTGNGTNGNNCACAATCCTCATTAGANATTTAGACAACAAGGCCTTGCTCCTTTCATTAGCTGTGAATTNTTTNAGACGGAGCTCCTTTGTACCTGTAAAAGTGGAGCCGTTAGGTTGAAAGATCGTGGGCCCACCACCTGTGGATCAAAGAAACNTTGACCAAAGTTATTTGGTTAGAGCTATCTAGATAGCCGTCTGGATGGATTAATAGCTGTTGGCGATCGCCTGACCGGATTGAGAGTAGATGNGACCAATCGTCGCGGATTCACTGCATTTTGCTGCTGTGATCTGACTCTAGNGCCCAGACTGTATTGCGGCGACTTTACGCTNTGACCTCAATCACATCGGTTTTTTGAACAGTATTTCATTGCGCATAGCCACCAAATTTTAGATCATCACNTGCCAGAGATGTTATGCTGACCCATCACCAGTTGGTTCATACTAGCACTCTCAATGCCTNGCCTAATATTTCGTTATATCGTCGTCTGCAGTCCGCAACACGTTTGGTGTGAAGGGGTGGGGTTGGGTGCCTGGACCAATGCCTGACAAAAATGGGATAGGATTGGAAAAGTCATTTTCTCAGGCAGATTAACTCGTAGGTACAACCCTTGTTGAACTCAGAGCTCTGACAAGCGGTGGTCATGGGTTTCCGTCTCTGATTGCTTAGCTCCAAAATTAGGTCGGGCCGAATCGGCAAATAAATGGCCAATTTTGAATCTGCCTCAGTCGGAGTGCGTTCGATCCACCGGCAGCAAATCATCGACTCAATCGATTTCAGCTCTGGCTACCGTAAAGCTCAGTCCCAGTCCTNATGCTAGGTTATCAACCCATCATTGTCGCTTTAGCCTGGACCGTCAGTTTTTGCTATGCTCTTCTACCCCACGCTACGGCCAACGCAACCAGACAGTTACATCTTGAGCGTGGGATAGATTACATTGAGATGGAGCTGTACGATCANGCCTTGGCTGAACTACAAAAAGTCATCCAACACCATCCCAGCTATGGTCCAGCCCATTTCTACCTGGGGGCNGCTTATCGCTACAAAGACATGCTGAATGCTGCCGCTGCATCCTATCAACGCGTTCTCAATCTAGAAACGGAAAAGCAAATGCGTGCGGTTGCCCACCTGTGTTTGGGAATCATCTATCAAACTCAGGGCCAGCTTGTATTAGCGGAAGAACACGGACGGACGGCGGTAGCTCAGTTGCCGGAAGTAGCAGAAACCNNTGCACGTCTAGGGGACATTTATTTGCAGGGGGGAAAGCTGGATCAGGCGTTGGCCGCCTACCAGCAGGCATTACAGCTCAATCCGGAGCCGGCAGAACCCTATCATGGCTTGGGCCGGATAGCCTTAATGCAGAATCAGGCAGAGACAGCCGTTCAATACTTCCAATCAGCCATAGACCGAGATGCCTTTACACCGAGTTACCACTACAATCTGGCTACCGCTTATCGCCACCTGAGAAACCTGAAAAGTGCTAAACAGCAGATGGAACATTTTCAGCGGGTTAAAGCCTACCTGGATACTGTGCAAAAACAGCGACGGGCTTCTGGGGATAAACCAAATGATATGGATTTGTATCTGGAATTGGCAACCACCCACTCCAAGGTGGGTAATTTTACCGCGGCCATCCGAGTCTACCAGATAGCTGTTGGCCGACAACCATCATTGGCTGAGGGGTATCGCGGTTTAGGGGAAGTCTATATCCGCCAACGCGACTGGAAAAATGCAATTATGGCCTATACCAAACTGACAGAGATCCATCCGCAGGACGCACCAGCTTGGGAACGTCTGGGTAGAATATATATCAATGCCAAGAAGTTTGAGGCGGCTGTTAGCGCCTGGAAAAATGCGATTGTGGCTTCTAGTAATTCGGCCAATGCCCACAATAACCTAGCTCGACTCTACGCCGGTCTGGAGCAAAACCTNGAACCTGCNGTCAGGTTAGCACAGAAAGCGGTGGCACTGCAGGCCAGCGCCAAGCACTTTGATACTCTAGCCTATGTATACTATAAAAANAGGCAGTATTATCCCGCATTAACTGCTATTCAACAGGCCCTGGAAATTGAACCTAACAATCAGCAGTACCAANAACAACTGGCAGCAATACAAAGCAACATACTAGTTGGCAAAGAATGATTTCCACNAAGGCNGCAGATGTCATTCTGGCTCTAGTATTTTCCTGCTGGCTCATTTCAACACAAGTAGTGTGGGCTTGGGATCCGTCGACGACGGTGACTTTCACCTCAGTGGCCACCGCTTCGGGACTCGACTTTGAGCATACCGATGGNCGAAGCGGCAGACGACTTTTCAACGAATTCCTGGGCTCCGGGGGCGGATTTTTCGATTACGACAATGACAACGANTTGGATATCTACCTGGTCAATGCCTGTCCACAGCTTTCCCCCAAACCAGGAAGGTTACCTTGTAACACTTTATATCGCAACAATGGGGATGGGACGTTTACTGATGTCACCAGTTCCGCNGGTGTTGGTGATACCGGATATGGNGTTGGCTGTGCAGTGGGCGACTACGACAATGATGGGCATGTTGATCTATATGTAACCAACTTTGGTTCTAATGTGCTGTATCATAATAACGGAAATGGTACATTCAGTGACGTTTCACTACAAGCNGGTGTGGCAAATGCCCGCTGGGGTACAAGCTGTGCCTTCGCTGATCTGGATCAGGATGGGTTCCTCGATCTCTACGTGGCAAATTATGCGGATTACGCTATTGACAGGGATAGACGATGTGAANTGCGAGGCATTTGGCAATACTGCGGGCCTCGTGCTTATCCGCCAGCAGCAGATGTGCTCTACCATAACAACGGCAACGGCACATTTACCGATCGGTCCAGAGAAAGCGGCATTTTGATTGAACCTGCTGGTCACAGTTTAGGTTTGGCCTGCGGGGATTACGATAAGGATGGCTATCTAGACCTCTACATTGCCAATGATCAGGAGGTGAATCTGCTCTGGCGAAATCAAACCGAGGGCAGATTTGAAAACGCNGCCTTACTGGCCGGTGTGGGCTATAGTGATCTTGGGCTAGAGGAATCCGGGATGGGCACTGCTTTCGGTGACTATGACAATGACGGTTGGCTAGATTTAACTGTCAGTAATTTTCAAAGGGAAACCAATACAATTTATNGAAACCAGACCGAGGGATTTTTCGCTGATGTCACCATTCAAACAGGTGTCAGCCTAGCCAGCTATACCTATCTAGGCTGGGGAATAGCCTTTTTTGATTATGACAACGATGGCTATAAAGACATCTTTGTCTCTAACGGCCACGTAACCGATAATATCGCTGGCATTGATCCCTCAACAACTTATCCNCAACGTAATATGCTGTTGCGCAACCAAGGAGACGGGACTTTTGAAGATGTGACCGATAGATCGGGACCGGGCTTAGCCTTGCGAAAGGTGAGCCGCGGGGCCGCATTTGGGGATTACGATAACGATGGAGACATTGATATTCTAGTGACTAACTGGAACCAAACCGTTGATCTTCTGCGAAACGATGGGGGCAACCGGAACCACTGGTTACAAATTGAAACCATTGGTGTAAAGAGCAACCGGTCGGGCATNGGNGCNCGGATAAAAATAGTGATAGATAGTATGACACAGTATGCTGAAGTTCACAGTAGCGGAAGTTANCTATCATGCAGTGATTTCCGCCTGCACTTCGGATTGGGCCAATCAGAACGGGTTAGGCAGTTGCAAATTCAGTGGCCCAGTGGACAAATCGAGNGGATAGAGAATCTGCCTGTTAACCGGCGCTTCGTANCCGAAGAGGGACAAGGAATCCATCTNCTAACCAAAGAGTCAGGCCGTGGNAAATGAGCCNGGGCCTAGCTGGCCATGACGAATCCCGATCTAGGCGGAACGATGCGATTCTGCTTGAATAGGTCTCTCACCTGAGGGATACAATTGATGTCGGCCAAAAGAGGAAATAAAAATGCCTTAAGACTTCGGGCTTTTTGGCTGGGCATAACTATCGTTGTTATTCAAAGTGCAGCCGCGCCCTACAACAACTATGTCGTGCAAGGCCCTTCCTTTGGCGGCAACCATTTNCCCACCATTTCCATATTTATCCTAGCTATCCTCACCGCCTTCAACCNCTTCTCCCATCAAATTCAACCCGGTTTGCAACTCAAGCCGACAGAACTGGCCGCTATTTGGGTGATGTCATTGGTGACAGCCGGTATCCCTTCCAAAGGAGTCTGGCGTAACCTGTTGCCAATGATGGTATCTCACTCCTACTTTTCCACGCCTGAAAACCAGTGGCAGCCGCTGTTTAGCCAATGGCTTTCTCCTTGGTTAGTAGTGAAGGAGCACAAAACCGCTGTTGATTTCTTTGAGATGGCAGACCTACCGGTACCCTGGTCCGCCTGGATGAAACCTCTCATTTTTTGGACCCTTTTCATTCTAGTTCTGTATTTTACCATCACCTGTTTATGCCGTCTGCTGTATTGGCGGTGGGTAAATGAAGAACGGCTATTATTTCCGCTGATGCAACTGCCAGTGGGCATGGTGAACACACCAATTTTCAACAACCAGCTGATTTGGTTAGGTTTTTCCCTGCCAGTAGCGGTCTACCTATTCAACGGGCTGAACAAACATTTCCCTTCTGTTCCTGCTATTCCACTGACTTTTGATATCTANCCTTACTTTACGGAAAAACCGTGGTCGGCAATGGGATCGTGGCCTCAGGCTAGATTTATGCTTCTGTTCTCCATTGTGGGCATTGGCTATCTGGTGCCGACGGAAATCTCCCTCAGCATTTGGTTTTTTTACGTCTTTTATAAACTGCAGCAGATTGCGGTGAAAGGNTTTGAGTTACCTATACCCCATTCATCCAGTCAGGCNATGGGGNCGGTGTTAGTAATTGCNCTCTATATCCTCTGGANAGCTAAAGGGAGAATCAAATCNGCGGTTCTCGGTTTGGTTGTACCAGAACGATTTGGTGGTGACCAATCATCGTTGAAGGCTGATTATGTTTTTTGGGGCTTTATCATCGGGACGGCAATTCTGGTTCTGCAGTTGTCTAGTCTGGAAGCGGCCGCCCAGGTCAGTCTGATGATACTGGTCTTCTATTTTTTAGTGTCGACCGTTCTCACTTGGATGGTGGTTCAGGGGGGGCTGCTGAGGGTGCAGGCTCCTTTTTATCCGTCGGAGTATTTGGAACATTCACTTGGCATCAGAATTACCGGATATAAGAACCTGGCCATTTTGATGGTACCCCAGCACGCGTTAATGCGTGACTGGTGGGAAGTACCAATGCCCCATATCATGCATGCTCTGCGCATGCCGGATCTGATCAAAACTGATCGTGGCCGGTTCATCTGGCTAGTCGTAGCTGCTATTGTCATCAGTTTGGGAGTTTCTTGTTACGCCTCTTTGAGCTTGATCTACAAAGAAGGTGGCTTAAATCTGGGCTACGGCGGTGTCTGGACCAGTCGTCAGCCTTACAAAAGGATAGCCAGCTTTTTGCTACACCCATCCAGTCCAAATCGGGCTTACTCAATTGGTATATTGATAGGTGGCCTAGTTACCTGGATCATGCTGTTTTTGAGATCGACATTCCTCTGGTGGCCACTACATCCGATTGGTTACGCTTTGGGGGCCAGTCATTCCCCCTATACGATTTGGTCCTCCTTTTTGCTAGCGTGGGTAATCAAATTCACCCTGTTGAGGACAACCGACATAGGAATTTACCGACGTTGGCAACCTTTTTTCTTCGGTTTGGTGTTGGGCGAATATTCGATGGCAGGATTTTGGATGATCATCAGTATAGTGACCCAAGTGGGTTATAATTTCTTTCCCTGGTAAAATATAGCCCCGGTCAAATGGTAATTGCCGAATGCTAGTTGGAAGGTCTGTGAGGCTTTTATAATTGCGGATTCGTGCCTGCTCATCCACACAATTAACTAGGTTTCGAATTGCTACGAGCTTATATATTGAGGAGGGGAGGGGACTGCCTCATCAGGGAAGCCTATTTCAATTACCAAAATCACCCAATAGGAGAATCTCTTGTCTAATTCACCACAATTAACATTTCAACAAGAAAAATTTGAAATCGAAGTTTATGGCTATACTATTGTAGAGAATGTCCTAAGCCAGGAAGAGGCCAGCGAGATACGAAAGGTGTTGATTCGTCTAGATCAACAAAGTGGAACCGAACACCGGCACTTGGGAACAGCTCGCCATGTGGCTAATCTGCCGACTTATGACCCTATCTTCTTCAAAACCATCGATCATCCCAAGGTTTTACCATTGATCGAATACTTCATGGGAGATAACATCATTTTAGGGAGTTTGAACGCTAGAATTGTTCGCCCTAGTGATCCGGAACAAAAATTGCACGGTGATGTCCCCCAACCGCTCATTAAGAAAACGGCTGAGTTTCCTGTTATGATGAATACGGTTTGGATGCTAGATGAATTTACGCCTGACATTGGGGCCACACGAATTGTGCCGGGATCGCACAAAAGCGGATCCTCCCAAACGCCACCCGGTGTCGAAATCAAGATGATCCAAACCGCAGCTGCTCCTCAAGGAAGTGTTCTAATTTTCAACGGTCAATGTTGGCACGGTGGCGGTGCTAACACCAGCCAAAGAGTTCGTCATGCTTTATTTGGCCACTACCGAAACGGTAGTTGGATGCGGTTTCAGTGTGACCCACACCACCGATTTAAACCTGAATGGCTGGATTTATTAACCCATCGCCAAAAACAGTTATTACGTATGGAAAATGGAGTTGGGACTAAAACAGCCGCAGATTTCTACGAATGACTTTAAGTTAATTGGCCACTTGACTGCTTACCGGCGGCAGGTGGAGCCGGTATTGGCAGATAAAATTTCAACCACACGCAGGAAGCATCGGCCTTTCAGGATTAATAAACAACCCTGAAAGGAAAAAGGCGAAACAACAATACGAGTCGGCTCATCTGATATTA
>PACG01000114.1 GCA_002699335.1 Candidatus Poribacteria bacterium | reverse complement strand
TTTTAACAAGTAACTTCATAACATAATTCTCCCGAATTAAGGCTCGGTCCAAGCAGAGCCGTATTCATGTAAAGGTTGTAAAAAGGCGCTTGCCGGGGCAACATCGTCAGATTATCCGACATTAACCAATTTCAGTTCTTTGATCATCAGATTTCTATCTACTATAGGTAATATAATCACGTTGTGGTTATTCGCTAAGCGTTATTTTTGCCGCCTGATTTGTCCCCAAAAGGTGGCCAGTTTCTCCGATAAGTTTACAGACAAACCATCCTTATCGTAGACAACGATGTCATCGAAAGCGGCTGAAGTCCCGAACAGCGAGAACCCGATCCGGCCTTCGGCTGGTCCCTCTTTGACCTCGAACCCCTTTTCACCGTTGAGGTAGCCAACGACTTTGTCTGGACTGACCTCGATTTTGATGGCATACCATTTGTTGTTTTCGACCGTCTTACCCACTTGGGCTTCAAAAACATTCGAACCGGCACCTTTAACCCGTTTACGTAAAACCGACCGCGTATTGCCCCAACCAGCGATGTTCCAGTCGTAGAAGGTCATCGTGTTCCGATCTCCTTTGACGGCGGGTACCTTATCTCCCTTTGCGATGCCGAAGACAACATCCCAGCCTTCATTACCGCCTAGTTTCATGGCTTTGAGTTCCAACGTGTATCGGATCCAGCTCAAATCCCATTCTTTTTCTTTGACAAAACTGGAGAGGAAAATGCCTGTTGTACTCTGGACATACTCCCCTTTTTTGACTTCCCATTCACCGGCACCGACATCCCACCGATCCGCGCCTTTAGAGAAGTCTTCCGAAAAAAGTGTTTTAGCCAGGATCGGTGTCCAGATCGAAATCAAAAGCAGGAGAATCATCAAGGTGATATTTCGAGATTGCATGTTTTTACTCTCCTTATGGCTTGAAAAGATCATAAAGCATCTGTCGCATAATTGCAAAGAGATTCAACTTAATTCCTCGTTACATTTGGCTGGCGTTTTTTTCAATCACTACTGATACTTGAGACGTTGATTTCTTTCGAAGCCATACAACCAAGTATTGAGTTTCATCCACATTTTTCTCAATGCCAAATTTAAAGTTAGCACCATTTGGAACTATCTGTCCGTCGATTTTCAAGCGTAAGTTTCCTATGGGTACCCAGTTTTCTATTAAAAAGCAGGGATTCAAAATGGGCGCTTCAAGGAAAGAGTACAAGGTCATGTTCAGTGTTGTCGCATTCCGGTTCAAACATGTAATCTGAAACGGTCGTTCTTATTTGTCATAGATACCTCCGGTGAAATCCTGGCTATGAATCACCAACCTTGGTGGATTCTCCCAAGGATTTAGCTAGCGAAATCAGCGCATTAACATCATCCACATCAGTCATTCCATTGAGCATAACTTTAGTTTTTGCTTTATAGGCACATCCGACGAAGCGAAATCATCTCACATGAAATGCACCTGCGAAGAATGAGACGGTAGGCTTTTCCAGAATTCCCGGTAACCGGTTTCTAGGGTGCGTTCCCATTGTCGACTTCGTAGGGATGGATGCTAAGCGGGCCAATCATCGTAATGATAAATCTATGGTCGTCCGGCGTACTAACCTCATCAACCCATACACCTTCGGATTCAGTTATCACAAACGGCATTTGCTCACCTTTGAGGCGAACCAACATTATCGAAAGCCCATCGGCCAAACTGTATGGGAAATCCTCTTCCCAAGAATATATCTGACGATTTCCCGGTATGTTCGTCAGTGCGAGGGCTTCTAGATGTATATTATCCTCGGGAATAGTACCAGTGGGATCGCTTCATGCCACTCGTTGAATTTATCTGGTTCAGAAGCGTAGAGGGTGGCTTTTCGCACACTGACGGTATCAGGATAGATAGAGTAGTACTCGTCAACTCAATCCCCTCAACCGGTTTCGTCCACGAAAGGATGCCTGTAGTATTTGTCGCATGGTGTGTAACGCCAGTGGATGACAACCCGGGTGTCATGACTTGAAATAATGCGGGCGTGAGAATAACGACATTCGTGATCCTGCATCGGTTCACAGCAACAACCAGCGAGACCGGCATTCCTGCTCGACGCTCAACAAATTGGTTGCTATCCCAACGGTTTTGCTCATTTGACCAGTGAGGCAGGTTTCCAGTGCCACGCCAGAATAGCAGGCGACAGGGATAGTCGTCGAATTGCACAACAATGTCTGCGTATTTACCCACGCACCAGAGTTCATCCCATGACTTGATATATTTTAAGTGGGTATAATAAGCCCCGAATGGTCCGGTCTCGGAGGAGCCTTCTGGAAAAACGGGGATATCGCAACGATAAGGGTCAGGAGATGATGTCCTGAGGTTAAGCGTTTGACCTTCTAGGGGCAAAATAGAAAGACTAACGGAATGATCAACTTGGAGATTCAACCAGAGAACAAGGTCAACTCCATCGGGATGTTTCGCCTGGCCTAGCTTGAAATCGCCGAAATCAACGCCATCAACTCTGATTTTAACATTAGCGTTTCCCCAATCTTTGACACCAAGAACTGGATTCCGAATTGAGGCGTTGTCTTCGATATCAAGCCTAGAATCTAATGAGGAGCTAAGCCCACCTGGATGACGCTTGAGAATGTAAGCCCATTCCGTAGGGGCAAATCCCAGGTAACCGAAACACTGGGTAGATGTATCTGAAAGTGTTAAGGCTGTAGGCTGCACTGTGAGTTTAAGAAAAAGATGATTCCTTTCTTGGTGAGCATCAGTAACTGAATCATATCGTTATCAGGGTTAATCCATTTATTGAATGGCCCAGTACCTTGTCGTACTTGGCGGGCAAACAGTTCATCTGGGTAAATAGTGCAATACTCTTCTACCTACCCATTAAATCCGGGATTATCGAATTGAGGAACGTATCGCCACAGGCTCGCCGTCCGAGCTAGGCTGTTCTCAACAATCTTCACATGGGTGTACTAACAAATTTTATCATGTTATAATCCGGTCCCATCACCTTGACGCGCAACCATTTCTTCAACATACCATCGGCCATCGTCGGTTTCCCAATATGGAAGATAACTCGAACCCCGCCAAAATACCAATTTGCCATCATCATCTCCCAACCGAACAACGACATTTGCATGGGGGCCAACTTCAGCAACCAATTCCCATGTCTCGCCGGAATTAACCCGACCGTAAAATGCCCCTTGCAACCGTACGTATTGTTGTTTGACAAAGGTGAACACATGCGTCCTTTTTGGGTGCCTAACTTTGCATTAACTGGATTGGTCAGAGCAATGTTGACCGTCAGGTTTGCCTCTTGAGTTATCTTGGGAGTGAATTTTGTACTGATACTTTTTCTCATTTCACCCGGTGCAAATGAAATAACTCCGCTCTCCAGTCTAACGTCTCTCTTTTGTATTTCGGAAATGGCCGTCACTATGTAGTCAACGCTAACTTGCTGGGGGACAGCGGCTGAAAGTGTTAAAGGAATATCGATTGAGCTAACACGCTTGAATTCTCCACTTAACGATCTTTCAAAGCCAATTATTGGTCTCGGATCGAGAATAGTGAAGGTATGCGCTGCTTTTTTACCGATTTGAACTCTAGGTCCATCGGCATTTACTAATTCAATCTGAATTTGCTCGTCATCTTCATCAAGTTGATCATCGGTAATGTTCTGCTGGATCTCTTTTTCGCTTTCGCCCGGGCCAAATGTTAATCGTCTTGGCAAAAATGTGTAATCCTCATTCGTGGTGCTACCATCCTTTACCCTGTAATCAACTGTGAAACTCGTACTTTGCATGGTTGAAAGTTGAACGGGAATCTCAACGGGAGAAGAGCGCTCAAACCCTCCTGAAGCTAGTGCTTAAAAAAAGATTACACCTCCCGCCCTTGTGGAATCAGGTCCAACTCCAGTAGGGTGAAAGTTGGGGTTTCTCGTCAAAAGAATCTTATCAACAGCCGTACCATCCTCTCACATAAAAATGTTGAATATGTATAAACCAGACTCTTCAATTGAAAAAGTGATTATTTGCTCATTGCGATTTTCGTTTACACACGTCCATTTACCACGTGGAAAATCAATGGTGTTACCTGTTGAAATCTCTTGTCCGTTGAGTCCAACATGACAGGTATCCCCACTTCCAATACCATAGCCACGAATCCAAACAAAGTAGATACCGGCTTGGAGAAAAACTATCTCGTAGTTCAGTGCCGAACCATCTCCAAAGTCGGTATTTGCACCAATATCAGGAGAATTGATCATCATTCCATCACCGGAAGAACCTGTGCTATCGGTTGCTGGGGGCCACGAATGTTTCTCCGTTGATCCGACTGAGACATAATGTTCACCTTCGATAGAAATCATTCCCCCATCCTCAGTTATCGGCAAATGCGTAGAGGTAGTTTGCGGCCAAGTATTGAATGATATGATTAAACCTGTAAAATAAAATAGGTGCACAATATCGATTTTAAAGGGAAATTTCGGGACTTGTACAAGGACCTCACTTCTCACCTCGCGTACAAGGAAATGATATTAATGGGGGAATTTTCCTATAGCAAACGCCAAGAGCCATTGGAAAAATTAGCCTTTAGATTAGCGTAATCGTGAGAGGTTGTAACCTATCCGATCAACTTTCGACCTCTCATCTGAGAATTACTTGTGGCCTAGGCCTTTCCGTTGAACCACTATCTCCAACTGGCATTGTAATCGGCTTAGTAGTCCAGTTTCTAATTTCATCTCTTTTGAAGGTCGCAACTTGGGTCATCTATAAGTAAATACTCTCTAATATTGAGATCGCTTGGTGCCATTTATCCGCTTATGTCATCGGTCACTTCGACCGATACCTGATGGGAAGCCTCCATATCGGCCACACAGAAACAGCGTGTGCTGCTGTCGACGGGTACTGATAAATCCCCATCAGCAGGGCGGAATTATCATGATCGTGGACAGGGGGAGGAGGTATCCAACGCTTCATTTCATGGCAGCAATCCCCTATTTTAGTTGGCTGGTTCTAGAATTCGGATAACGATTATGATTATAACCTAGCACGAACCAGTGGGACGGTCAATAGTGGTAGAGGGGAAGAAGTGTGAGAAGGAAATCGCGAATAGGAGAAGTTTGACTACTTATTGGACAGATTCAGTGGTAGGAACATCAGAATAGATAGGGGGATGATCCATTGCCATTCGGAGGTGATCGGAACAAAACCGAGGGCCTCCTGTATTCCTGGCAGATAGATGCTGAATCCCTGTAAGACGCAGCAAAAGAGGATCGCAACTAGTAACCAAGGGTTAGATTTAATCGTCTCCGGTAGTGTTGACCATTTATGGCGCCGACACTGAAAGTTGGAGATCAGTTGGGCCAGAATCAGCGTGGTGCATGTCACGGTTTGGATAGGGCTACCGATCGTATGTGACCGACCTAACGCGGCTGCATAGCTGACCAGTGTAATTAATGAGATGATAATCCCCCGCACAATAAAGTCGGAGTAACCTCGTTGTTCAAGGAAGGGGAGTATCTTCTGTGGCTTGTTTTTCTGAAGGTTGCTATAGATGGTATCCTGGGCGATTGCTAATGATGGAATCACACCTACTAGCAAATTGATCCAAACTAGTTGTGGTAGATCCAGGATCAGTGGAAACCGGTCTGGATTGAAACAGAACAACCCCAGTCCAACAACAAAAGTTACCAGTTGTGCCGTGGTACAGGAAAGATACCAACGCACCCAGTTTTTTAGATTGGCGTAGGATTCACGGGCTTGTAACAAGGACTTGAACACCACATGAAAACCGGGTTGATTAACCACTACCCCAGCATTGCGTTGCAGCAGATGGGGAACGCTATCGGCTATGGCGAAGCTGACATTAGCGGTTCTCGTGGCTCTTAGATCCTCATTGGTTTGTCCCCAAAAACCGATATTATAACCGTGCCTTTTCAGATGCTGAACGATGCTTCTTCTTTGATCGGCGGAAGGCCTGGAATAAACCAGCAACAGTTCGACTACTGAATCGTAGTAATCCGCACCAAACGTCTCTAGTTCTTGCCCAGTCGTTACCGAATTAAAGTCGCATATAAGATCCAGTTCATAAGCTACTTCAGCCGCACGGTTGGCCTCCTGCTCCGACATCATAACGATTTTCATCCCTGATGATAGACACTCATCGACCGCTGACCTGGCTTCAGGATAATTGGGTTGACGGAAAGCGACCCCTCCTAAGAATGTAAGGTCAACGTGAAGTTCTCCCAGTGTCGGTCTGCGAGCGAAGGTTTGAAAGGCAAAACCTAGTGTTCGTTCAGGTTGGGCTAATCCTAGTGAGGAATCCATGAATTGTCTGGACAACTCGGAGATATACAACTTCTGGTCGGCATTCATTCGGATGGAGGTATCATTAATTTGAACGTTATCACTGGCGTGAAGAATATTGTCCAGTGAACCGAATGCCAATTGAAGAAAAACCGGCTCTGAATCTGACTCATTTGTCGCTGCCAACCCAGACATATTCGATGATTCTGCATCATGAGCAGTCTTCAACAGCAGAGAAAAATAGGGCTGTTGCGAGCTAGGAGGAACCTCGGCCACTTTGAGATAGGCCGAATCGTGACCTTCTAAGTCAATTTCGTATCGCTGAGCGGATGTCTGCAGCGTCTTATGCAGAGAGTCGTCAATCCATGGGAAAATGGTAGGAAGATCCATCTGAATACCGGAGCGCCAGTTCTGACTTTCGTTTACACAACGATTCGCGGCCCAAATTAACCAGGGGAAAGTCAGTGGAATGTTTATATCCGAAGGCTCACTGTTGCTCGATGAGAATTCACTTTCCCAGGTTGGTCGGTCCAGGTATTGTCCATCTGCAACCAGATGTGAGACGGTAATCTCCGGTTGAGTGAAGTTGCCTATCTGCTGGGTGCAGAGTCCTGTTAATCCGCTTAGCCGCTCTATGTTGATCGGATGGCGGACAGAAATACCACCGTCTAAAAGTTGCCGACCCAACCGGCTCAGAGCAGTACGAATTAAATGGTCGAGGTCTTTGGGAACGGCGACAAAAAGAATACCGAAGATCGAGCCTAGGGTGGATAGACTGAGTTGGCGCCAGCGACCAAGCGACCAGTAAATAATCAAGGTCGCAACCAATAGTAAGAATCCGAGCCAACTCAGGTTTTTGGTTAAAATTGAGCCCGAAACCTCAGCCTCCGATTCCAGTTCCGGGTTGGATTTCTGGTTGGGACGATTCATCTGTAACTGCTCACCGGTTCTGACAACAACGGCTCTTCCTTGGCCCTGGATAATGTAAGTCCCACCGAGGACCATATTTTTTTGCTCAGTCACAGACGGAGTTTCCAATTCCTCCGCTACTTTGGTACTAAATACGGAGCGACCAAAAAGTGGGCTTTCATCGACGACCATCCCGTCGGTTTCTACCATTCTAGCATCAGCGGCAACATAGTCACCTTCATCTAGAAGAAGCAGGTCTCCTGTTACAATCGAAGCAGGTGGAAGCCAAACTGGAACACCATCTCGCATAACCGGCACTTGAACCTCCGCGGCCGACCAAATCTGCTGAATACTGGATCTAGTATTCAGGGTTTGATAAAATTGGAGACCAAATTGGACTACGAAGACACCGCCGACCAGAATCGCACTGAGTAATAGATCGGAGGGAAACGGCCCAGGCAAAATCAGACCAGGCAAAATCAAAAGTATCATTACTCCCAAACAGAGGAGCGTTCGGAAATCTATAAATTGGTGCGTCAGGAGGTGAAAAGTAGTTTGTTGAGCGTGAGATTTTTGGAAGATCTGGTTTTCACCCTGGTGGCTCAAGCGAGTGGCGGCTTCGCTCGCCGATAACCCCCTTTCCAAATCGGTGTTGAGCTCATGTAACAGATTTGGGATCGTCTTAGTAGACCAGTCTGACATAACGGGAATTTATGAGAAGTTTAAATCGTGAATGGTGAATAGTGAGTTATTAATTCTCAACTCTTAATTTACCTTTGCCCCCTCGGTATCGACGGTGAGGATCTGTGTCTGGCAAGCAAGTCCGTTCTGCTGAAAGGCCAATGCCATCTGGGTAGCAATCTGCTGTATTGGTGCTGAGGCCCTAGCATAGGCGACAACTGTCGGCCCTGCGCCGCTGAGTGCAATACTCAGTGCGCCGGCTTCCAGTGCATTCCGACGGACCTCCTCAAAACCGGGGATTAGCTTGACACGATAAGGTTGATGTAGTCGATCTTCCATCGAAACCGGCAGCAGATCTAAATCGCCGGTTGCCATCGCTGCCACCAGAAGCGAAGATCGGCTCATATTAAAGACCGTCGTTGATAGGTCCACCGACTGAGGCAAAACGCTACGGGCAACTTTGGTGGCCAGAACGAAGTCCGGAATAGCGATAATCAGTCGCAGCTCGTCTGGAGGCGCAATTTTAACCGTTTTCACGGCCGTAACTTCTTCAATTTCACCTACCGTGTTTACATTCTGTACTTCAACGGTGGCTGCAACGACAAAACCGCCTAGCAATGAAGCAGCCACATTATCTGGGTGCCCTTCAACCTCAGTAGCAAAGGCTAAAATCTCTTGAAGAGAGAAAGGAGGGTGACCAAACCTTTGCCCACAAATTGCGTTAGCAGTTAGAAGTCCACCCAAGATGGCGGTGCCACTTCCACCAAGACCACGAATGGCCGGAATTCCATTCTGCAGGGTTAGGCAAAGTCCATCGGGGCGATAATCAGCTCTGGTGAAAATTAAATCTGCGGCCTGATAGGCAACGTTGCTGGTATCGGAGGAGAGCTTATCGTTATCCTGGCCTAGACAGATCACTTCGGTTATACCTGCCGTCTCCTGCAAAGAGATCTGGCTGTAGAGGGAGACAGCGATACCGAGCACATCGAACCCAGGTCCTAAATTGGTTGTACTGGCCGGGATTGTTGCCGTCGCACCCAGGTTAGAGGTTGCCATTTTAATGAATCAGGAGAAGCTTGAAGTTTGATTAGTGGACAGTGATTAGTGTATTCTGCTTTCCACGGACAGCCGAATACGGCTATGCTAGTTGGATATTTTCTACCGAGTTAGCGTAGGAAAAGCGAAGGTGACCGTTCAAGTGTTTGCCGCCAAACGGGTTCGAGTTGCCCGATTTCAAGATGGAGGATATGTCTACCCTGTACTTCTAGGGGACGTGCGCTGGCGAGAACTTCAAACATCGACTCTGTACCGAGTCAGTCCATCCATTCCATTGTGCGAAAACCGCTTAGACCTTGCGCCAAGTAATTCTACTTAGCGTATTTCATAATAATAGCGTTTTGTCCAGTAAGCCAGATATGGTTGCCATCCAGGGAAAAAATATCGTAGGCAAACAATTTACCGTTGCTTTGGTCGGCCCAGTTTTGTCCACCGTCAGTCGTATGCAAAATGACGTTAACCCCCATATCACCACCAACAGCCCAACCTGTTTCGGCGTCGATAAAGCGGACACTGCGGAGTTTTTCCTCGCTGCCACTACTCAGAGCTTTCCATGTTTCACCGTCTGTGGTAGCGAAGACGGCGCCGTTCTCACCCACCGCCCAACCGGTAGTCGCATTGATAAAGTAGATGTCTTCCAAAATATCTTCGCTGTTGGTCGGTTGTTTTACCCAGGTTTGTCCGCCGTCAACTGTTTTCTGGATCAGCGTTTCCTGTCCCTGTGTGGAAGGGGTAATTCTGACACCGGCTACCCAGCCCGTATTTTCGTCTACAAACTGGATGGCACTGAAGACACTGGTATCATCATCTCCGAATCCACTAGCTTGGCTGCCACCACTGAGGATAGTCCATTTTTTACCACCGTTAGTTGTTTTGAGAACGGTTTCACCTTCTCCGGCTACAAAACCGGTTTTAGGAGTCAGGAAGCAGACATCGGATAACCCATTACCCACCTTACTGGTTTGGGGCTCCCAGCTTTTTCCACCGTCAGTCGTAGCAACGATCAGGCCTCTAGCACCAACCGCCCACCCGTTTTTTTCATTTATGAAGAAGACCGATTTTAGATCGCTTTCAAAGGCCGTATTTTCAACTTTTTTCCATGTTTTGCCACCGTCGGTCGTATGTCCAATGGCTCCGGGTTTCTCGTAGTCGAAGGGATCTGACCCCACAGCGAAACCTTCGTTAGTACTAACGAAGGCCAGGGAAAAAAAGTCAAAATCGCCGACCTTTTGAAGGGTTTCCCATTGCCCCGCTAGTATGGGTGAGAAAACTCCGAGGCAAAGTATCATGATAAGAGCATATCGTGTTGTCTGTCGCATACAGGCTACTCCTGTTGAGGTTTGATAATCGGCTAGTATAGCACTGCCTATAAAGGGTGTCAAGATCAAAGAGGTTCACTAACTTAACCCCAGTTTTAGGGAGAGATTATAGGCCTTCTGTTTCAACCACAAAGCTTACTGGAATAGTCTAATCAAGATGGTAAACAGGTTTCCTGCAGGCACGAAAATGGCGATTTTAAAGTGGCGTGTGTTAGGTTGCTGAAAGGCCATTCTGTAATCCTAGCGACTGGTACGGTTGACCCGGCTCCAACTTCGTGATAGAATCAACTACCCATCCAAAAAAGAGAGACTAAAGACAATAGAAAGGGGAATCAGATGAAAGACTTTGCCTTTACCGGCGGACGTCCGGATCCCGGTACTTTTCCGACTGAACAACTGATTGAAGCCAGCGCTAAAGCACTTCGCCAGATCGGGGGGGATTTGGTCAACTATCCGGGTGAAAACGGTAACCAGAGCTTAAGAGAATTGGCTTCAAAGAGATTCGAACGACGAGAAGGGGTAGCGTTGCCTGTCGATGACATTTCGTTGACGTCAGGGTCAATGCAATCGCTAGAGTTGGTCTTGCGCGCCTTCGTGAAACCGGGCGATACCGTGCTGACAGAAGAACTGGTTTACAGCGGCACTTTGGGTCTGCTACGGTATTTAGAGGCCGATATTGTCGGCGTACCGGTCGATTATGTCGACGGTATGGATATGACGGCACTTGAGCAGCAACTGGAAAAACTGAAAACGGACGGGAAATCGCCCAGACTGATCTACGTCACAGTCAATCACCAGAATCCAACCGGTGCTATCCTGACACTAGAACGCCGAAAGCGATTGCTGGAACTGGCCAACCAGTTTGACCTGCTGATTATTGAGGACGACTGCTACGGCGACATCGACTTTATTCCCAATGCGACTCCCGACGCTCTCTATAAATTGGACCGGTCCGACCGGGTGATTTACGTGGCCACCTTTTCCAAGATCCTTGGGGCAGGCGTCCGCCAGGGGTATTTTGTTACCTCTGCTCACTACCGGCAGCAAATTCACCGGGGTAGATGGGATGCAGGAACCAGCGGGCTGGCCAGTGTGATCGTAGCCCAATTTTTCAATGATCATCTGGATGAACATCTGGCAACCACCAATGCAGTGGTCCAAGCCAAGTGTCAGGCCGTCATCGACACCTTATCGGTGAATGTCAGCGATCTCTGTACCTGGACAACGCCCCGCGGTGGGTTGTTCTTATGGATCGACTTGCCGCAGCGAACCGACCTGGATAAGCTGCAAAAACTGGCTGGACGGAAAGGCGTTGGATTTAGCCGCGGGAGTGCCTTTCACTGCCGGAACGAACCGATTAAGTCCATCCGTTTGGCCTACGCTTATTGTGCCTTGGAAGATATTGTGGAAGGAATCACCTATCTCTGTCACGCCATCCGAGACGCACAAAGTTAGCCTGACACTGTTCGTTAGGTCAGCCCTAGTCGATTTTTGTCAGGTCGATTAAAACCTGTTTGACTTCAACTGCCAGATTGGAGACACTGGCTCTGATCTGGCTCATTTCTGAACGGAGTTGTTGTAGGTCTTGCTGGCTGGATTGAATATATTGGGTGAGTTGATCGGAGGCCTGGCGGGTTTCTACTCGACGGGTATCGATTACCGATCTCAACAAGACAAAGGTAAAGACGATGAACAGAATACCCAACGGCAGCAGCATCCACTGCATCTCCACAAACCACGGCTTGGATGCTTGAGCCACTTCGGCCACTCGCTGTAACCCCTCTTCTTTGGTCTTCTCCAGACCTTGAATGAGCCCTTCGTTGTATCCGGCCTGGCGGCCTTGCTCATAAGCTTGGTCGATTCTGGATTGCCCACAGCCGATAAGAGCAATTGCTAAAAGCGAGAGCCAGAGATGGCAGATGGTACCTCGCATGCCCGGATAAAAGCTGCTCCCAGGAAAGTGCTATCTTACTCGCAGAAGACGGTTTGCCGGTCGGCTGACGAGTAGCAAATGACCATGGTGACGGGTGCCCACCCGTTGTTGGCGGCATTATGCTTGACATCTTGCGGAATCCGCAGCATCATGCCCGGCTTGAGATGGTACATTTCATCTCCCAAACTGTGGTGACATTGGCCGGAGATGACGTAGATTAGCTCTTCGCAGTTGGGATGATAGTGGAGAGGATTGGTCTGCCCAGCATTGATGTAGACAATACCGAAGGTCATCTCGGCGTCGGAATCGATCTGGTTGTTGCAGAGCCATTTAATGGCTCCCCACGGGAATTCGAGCGTTTCTTGGGTTTCTAAATCGGTGATGGTGGCATCTACGTTCAAGGTTGCCTCCTTATAGCATCAGGCTTATAAAATATCGAGTACTTGTTCCGGTGGCCGACCCAGAGCAACCCGGTCTTTATTGACCACGATGGGGCGCTCGATCAGGATGGGATGCTGAATTAGCAACCGGCACCACTCCTGCCGGGATCGATCATCGTCCAGCGATAGATTAAGTTCGTCAAACAGGTCTTCTTTGGTACGCATCAACTCAGTAGGGGCTTTGCCGAGTCCTCGACATAGTCGATCCAGTTCTTCAGCTGTGGGCGGCGTCTCGAGATATTCGATAATCTCGATCTCCAGGTTACGATCTTTTAACAGTCCCAGTGTCTCTCGGCTTTTGCTGCAATTTGGATTGTGATAAATTTTTAGATTGGGCATCGGTAGGTCTCCTTACTAGTAGGTTCAACTTCGTGTCGCCTATCTGATTTTGGGCGGGGAACAGGGAATCTAAGCTAGAGATGGGCTTGCTCGTATTGACCAATCAGTTCTTCAAACTGCAGTGTCCACCCGATTTCGTCTAACCCGTTTAGCAGGCAATGCTTTTCAAAGGATCCAATTTCGAAGCTGTGGAGTTGGCCATCAGGTTGGACTACCTGTTGGCTTTCCAAATCAATTTCAAGTTGATAATCCACGTTTTCTTCGATTTGACGCATTAGGGTTTCAACCGTGTCAACCGGGAGTACCACAGGTAGAATTCCGTTTTTATAGCAGTTGTTTTTAAAGATGTCGGCGAATGAGGGGGCTATAACTACTTTGAACCCGTAATCCAGTAATGCCCAAGGGGCGTGTTCCCGTGAACTACCGCAACCAAAATTGGCACCTGCCACCAGGATACTGGCATCAGCGTAGCGACTCCAGTTGAGGATAAAGTCGGGATTTGGGGTTTCATCACCTGCGTTTTCACCATCCGAGCTTCCATTATCCAAGTAACGCCAATCGTAGAACAGAAATTGGCCAAACCCGGTTCGTTCGATCCGCTTCAAAAACTGTTTGGGAATAATTTGATCTGTATCGACGTTGATATAGTCAAATGGAATAGTGATACCGGTGTGAACTCTAAAGGCTTCCATGCAATGTCCTTTATGCTAAAGCAGATCTAATTTATTACCAGTCGTAGTTCCAATCCCATTCCAAACCGAGATCGGATAGCATCTGTAAATCATCGTCAGCTGAACGACCACCGGTGGTTAGATAGTTACCAACCAGAGTAGCACTGGCCCCAGCCATGAACATCATCGACTGCAAATCTCTCAGGTTGGCCTCCCGCCCACCAGCCACCATGATCTCTTTCTGTGGCAGTGCAAAGCGAAACGCGGCAATGGTTGTTAGGATCTCCATAGGAGAAAGTGGATCGTTATCTTTGAGCGGCGTTCCCTCAATCCGAACTAGGAAATTTAGTGGCACTACATCGACATCCAACTCTTGAAGCTCGATTGCTAACTCAGCGCGCTGTTCAACAGCTTCACCCATGCCAAAAATACCGCCGCTACAGACCCGTAGACCGGCCGATTTACAATGCTGGATGGTGTTGATCCGGTCTTGATGTGTGTGAGTTGTACAGATCTGGTCAAAAAAACTGCTAGCCGTTTCCAGATTGTGATTGTAGACGGAAAGTCCGGCCTCTTTGAGGCGTTGCGCCACATTCTTCGACTCAATCAAGCCGAGCGAGGCATCAGCCCGCACTCGACCGCTTTGGGAAAGATCTTCTATTCGCTGACAGACCTGATCCAGCATTTTACCTTCTTTCAACCCCCGCCAGGCAGCGACCAATCCCAGGGCTTGTGCCTTATTTCTTTCAGCTGTCTGGCTGGCTTCATCAATGGTCTGTTGGTCTAGAAACTTGTAGACCGGACTCTCGGTCTCATAATGTGTCGATTGAGCACAGAAGGTGCAGTCCTCACTGCAGCCACCGGATTTGGCGTTGACAATCGAACATAAATGGATGCGATTTCCTTTGAAATGCTGGCGAATCCGATTAGCCCAGGAGAGTAAATCAAAGGTCTCGGCACCTTCAACCTTCAGCAACGACAGCACCTGAGCGCAGTCGAGTTGGTGGCCGTCGAGCACTTTTTGGCCTAGATTCTGGATTAAGTATTGTTTGTTCAAGTACATTTCTCAAGTCGGCAGTTACGACAGTGTTGCCCTACCAAAAGTGGTGTTTTTGTGAAGTTGGGCTATTTTAACCAATTGGCCAAAGAACGGTCAAGTGTAATGCACTACAGCATTTCACGGGTGAAAGTGTAGAATGACTTCAACCAAGAAGCGTAGAAAATGCCGCTGGCGTAGCACCAGTAAACGAGTTTTAGCAGGCTGACGAGCGTGCAGCCCGTCAGCAGAAGCAGAATTAAAATACGGTCTATCACTTTCAGTTGAAGTTGATGAAGATAGGTTCGCTGCGAGAGCTGATCAGCAGAAAAAGCCCGGCTCTCGATAGCTTCGCTCATCCTGGTCGCACGACGAATATTATTGATCAGAATTGGACGAACCGTTCCGACTAAATGACGAAGAGTAGAGAGAGGATTGAGTTGAAAATGTCGAACACCACGCAATTGTTGTGACTTGAGAACCAGTTGTGCTTCACTACCCAGCATTGGCAGATAGCGAATGGCAGTCGTCGTCATAAAGGAAATCGGATAAGGAACGCCCAGCCGTATCAATCCCAGGAGAAGATCCCGGGGTTGGGTAGTGGTGACAACAAAAGCCCCCATCGTTATCAACATCGAAAAGCGTAATGACTGGCGTAGACCGTGCCAGAGTCCCTCTTTGTAAATCGAAACTCCACTTGTCAGTGAACCGAGAAATGGAAAGGTTTCTGGAATGATAGTCAGGAGTGGTGTGCGAGGCGTTTGGTCGTAGAAGATGGCCTGACTGTATACAGTCGCCCAAGTGCTAATTAACAAGACTAGTGCCAATAGCCGCAATCTAGCTTTCGATTGTGGCGAACTGCACATCAAGGCCAAACTGACTAGGAGGCAAGTCAACAAGGCCAGCGTACCATCCAGCATCACGGCCAGCCAGCCGAAGACAGTCAGACAGATGATTTTAGTTCTTGGGTCGAGTGTCATCCACCGCGGATTAGCCGTCGACAACAGCCATCATCTTCCCCAGACTGGTCTTTGCCACCCTATGTAGATCTCAATCGTATGCGCCTGGCCGATGGCCGCCTAATAGGCGTCGCTGCCGATCGCTTGTCCATTCGAGTACTTCAGGTCGGAACTGAAACTTATTCAGGTAAGGTGGAAACTTCTGAGTAATCATCCGCTGGGCATAATGGACTTGCAGCAAATAGCGCTTTTCGTCACTGGTATTGGCCGTCCCTCGGTGCCAGATTTCGCTGCGGAAAATGATGGCGTCACCAGCGTTGCAGAGGATACTGAGTTCTTCCGAGGGAGCTGGACGATCCTGCTTGACATGCGTTCCAGGCACAAACTTGGTTGGTCCTAGCTCTTCATACATATCGTTGAGGTAAAAATGGGCCGTGGTGATGAAAATTGGAATTCTGACCCTCGGATCTGCGGTGATGTCGTCGGGTAACGAGATCAACTTACAGTCAATGTGTAGGCTTTGGTCGGGCCGTCCCGGACCTGTTACCCAAGCTGTCATACCGATGACGTGGCAGTCGCTGCCGTGGACTCCCTCCGCAATATCGATCACACCATCCACATCCAGGCAGTCAAAAAAGGCTCGATCACGGTTGAATGCGTTATTGATGTGCTTTTGAAAAAACTGGTCGGTCTTCTCGTCGTGATCCCGATCAAAGCTATCAGGAATACCGGTCAGTAGATCCATCCGATGTTTCAACTCGGCCACCCGGCCGGCATTCAGGGCACGGGGAATATAGGCGTAACCAATGGCATGCATGGCTTCGATTTGATCTTCCATCTCTGGATGATAAACAAGTGGTGCTGATGTCATTTTTGATTTTAGACTAGCGTCTTTCCTTCTCTATTAGTAGGCTTGAAATCAGGGTTGGGATCAGGTGAAATCCAGCTGTTTGGACTTACTTTCTGAGACTCGACAATTAGTTTTGATACCTGCTCAAGGGGACAGCGATTCCCAATTCGGTCGATAGTTTTCGTACGCCAACCGCAATATGATCAGGGAGGGGAATGCCACCTTGCAGATAATCTTTCCGCCGCTGAAAACTGCCCTCGCCCGGCCACTGGGCAGTTCCCTGTTGAGGAAAAGGTTGAACCGACTGCAGGTGTGCTTTCAGTGATTCGACCCGATCGGCTAACCAACCTCCGTAAGGACGGATGGCAATAAAAAGTTTGGTTGACCCTCCAACAGAATCGGTGGGCTGGTTGTTGCGACCTTGCTGGTGACACAATAAACCGTCGGCTAATCCGGCAGTTAATAATTCGATCATAAAGGATAACCCGGACCCTTTATATTCACCCATCGGTAAAAACCGTTGCGAGGCTATAACTTGATTGGGGTCTGTGGTCGGTTGGCCATCGGGATCCAAGCCCCAACTGAGTGGAACACTTTGTCCGTCGACTGCAGCTTGATCCACCCTGCCAATGGCTGCTTGTGTCATAGCAATATCGAGAACTACTGGTTCATCATCGTTAATCGAGGGTACTCCAATCGCCATTGGATTATTACCTAAAGACGGTTCAGCCGTTCCCCAGGCCGGGAAGTTGGTCACTGTGTTGGTAAAGGCTAATCCGATCATACCTTTGTTAGCGGCTCGTAGCCCGTAACTATAACCTCGTCCCCAATGCGCTACGCCCCGGATGGCAACAGCACCGAGTCCAAATTTCTCAGCCCGTTCAATAGCCATATCCATACCAACTGCTGACATGTAACGACCAATGGCTCGATTGGCCTCTAGCAAAACAGAGGCGGGTAGTTCTACTACAGTAGTCGGTTTGGGATCCGGATTAGTCTGTCTGGTTGTGATCTGTTTGACCAATCCAGGCAGCATCCGCACACCGTGTGAGTGAACGCCACACAGATCGACTTCGGCGCAGATTTGAGCTTCAATTTCGGCCACATGATCCGGCACCCCAGACACAGTCAGCACTTGAAAGATAAACTGTCTGAGGTCTGCATAATGTATGTGCGATCGATTCGGCATCTTAGTATTGTAGCAGATCGTATAAGCCAATGCAACGATTGACAAACAGTCGGTTCGTCCTAGTTTGGTTGTAAAAACATTGCAGGCCAGAATTTTTGAGGTCAATCTAGCAGATAGCACCTGGATTGAGAACGTGGCTACCAACCTCGCGGCTGGTTGTACCGAGTGCGATTCCCACACCTACATCAGACTGATGCATCACAGCATCGATAATATCGTCCAGCGCCTCACCCCTGAATTGGTCAAACGGTAGTCGATAAAAGAGATTTACTACGGCGTAACCCGGTTTCGTGTTTTACGTTTTCCCATCTCTATATTCACTCTCAAGCTCTGCAGTTCTTTGACCAAAACGTTGAACGATTCCGGTGTGCCGGGTGGTGGTGAGTTCTGCCCTTTAACCAAGGTTTCGTAAATCGTACTTCGGCCATTGACATCATCCGACTTAATCGTTAGCAGCTCTGGCAAGATATAAGCCACCCCGTAGGCCTCCAGTGCCCAGACCTCCATTTCACCCAGGCGCTGACCGCCTTGTTGGGCTTTACCACCTAATGGCTGTTGTGTGAACAGTGAATAGAGGCCAGTGCTACGAGAGCGGACAATATCATCGACCAATTTGCTCAGCGTCATCATATAAGCGTAACCGACGGTCACCTTCTGGAGAAATGGCTCACCTGTACGACCATCATGTAGAATGGCCTTTCCGCTTCGAGGTAGCCCAGCGGCCTCAAGCAAATCGCCTATCTCATCTTCAGGCTCCATTAAAAACCGGCGTGGCTACCTAGACTCCCAGTTTCTCTGCTGCCCACCTCAGATGAGTCTCCAAAATCTGACCCAACATTCATGCGAGAGGGAAAACTCAGCGGGTTGGGTGCCATGTCGACAGATGTACCATCGTCTAAGTACGGCATATCTTCACCTGGTAAAATCTTGGAAACCACCCCTTTGTTGCCGTGTCGCCCACGGATATCTTACACCGCGTAGCGATATAAACCTTGACCAGTTTGAGGACACCAGGTTTAAATTCGTCGCCTTTTTGCACCTTATCGATTCGGTCGTTCCGTTCCATAATATGGGTATTGGCCCGAACCTATGTCAATCGACGAATTTGCTGAACCTGTCCCATAGCTTGCGGATTACCGACAATAATCCGATCTAACAACCCAGCCTGCTCCAACATCTCCTCCGTCAGTAATTCCCCGGCCCTTGCTTGTGTCTCATCGTGAAGATTACTGGCTAAAGTCCGGCCCCGTAGAATTTCACGAATTTCTTCGTTTTTCGCTGGTTAATCAGCTCGTACTTGCAAGCACACACCTTCTCCGCCTCTTTAATTTTGGCGTCCTCGCGGAGTTGGGTCTGTCGATCTTTATCTGTCTCTTTTCGGGAAAAGACTTTAACATCGATTACGTTTCCCTTTACTCCTGGTTTGGCATAGGTAGAGCCATCCTTGAACTCACCCACCTTCTCCCCAAAAATAGTGCGCGACAGCTTTCTTCCGGCTCCCAATCACACTCTCCTTTGGGGGTAACTTTGCCAACTAAGATCATTCCTGGTTTAACTTTGGTGCCGATGCAAATAGTCCCTTCATCGTCGAGGTGATGAACAAACTCTTCTGGTATCAGTTTGGGCTCAGATTTATCATCCTCTTCATCGGAGTTGATTGGGATTTCTCGTGTGATCTCCTCTTTTCCCATCTTGGTCTCTCGCGCTTCCACCTCGAACTCCTCAATATGAATAGAAGTAAAAAGGTCATCTTGAATCAACCGTTTACTAATCAAGATCGCGTCCCTAAAGTTATATCCCTAGGGCATAAAGGCAACCAAAACATTACGACCCAATGCCAACTCACCACCTTGCGTTGCAGTCCCATCGGCGATTACCTGACCGGCTTCGATTCGTTGCCCCGCGTCAACCAACGATTTTTTGGTGAATGCAGGTGTCGTTATTGGAACGTTGGAAGTTTTGCAGTTGATAGATGTCGTATCCCATTTCGGAGGAAGATTGTTCGCCACCTTCAACACGCGTTATTTCGTCGGTTCGGACAATGATTTCTGCGGCTGAAACTTGACCCACAACACCATCATTTTTAGCTAACATTATCGCTCCCGAATCACAGGCAACTTTGGCCTTCATTATCGTGCCGGCATAAGGGGCTTGTGGCTGAATTAGCGGTACAGCTTGGCGTTGAACATTGCTACCGACAACGCCTCGGCAAGCGTCATTAGGATCCAAAAACGGAATTAGCGAAGCCAAAACACCGATGGATTGCTTGGGTAAAACATCGATATAGTTGACCCCATTGAGTGTAACACGGATCAAATCTTTCCCTTTTTAGGCTGTTAATGTCTCACTATTGTTGTTAGACCGTAGGCAATTAGCTTCATCAACCCAGCTATCAGCGGGGGCAATGGTATACCCATCGCCCTCGCGGCAGAGAGATGCACAATTTCATCGCTTACTTTGCCTTCTACTACCTTCCGGTAAGGGGTTTCGAGGAAACCGAGATTGTTGCTACAGGTGAATATTACAGGTGAAACAATCAACCCAACCGATTGCCCTTGTGCCGTTTTCAAAGGACAAATTCGACCATAATGGGTTAGGTGAATGTTTCGTTTTTCAGAGGTGGTTAGCTCCGGGGGGAATCCGCCCGGTCCTAGAGCACTTAAACGACGTTTGTGTGTTAGTTCGTCCAAAGGGTTGGCCTGTTGTAGAAATTGAGATAACTCACTAGAACCAAAGAAGTCCTTCAAAGAAGCTAATAGCGGCTTTGAGTTGACCAGATCGCAGCAAAGTGGATCAAGAAACAATTTCTCAAATCGGCTTTTGGCCCTTTCTAATGTAGGCAGATCACCGAGTTGAATTTCACGAAATATTCCCACCATAGCTTGCTCTTTTATATGGCCTTTGGTGTAAGGTATTGACTGGCGATCTTTCTCGATGGCATTCCGTAAAAAACGGGTAGCCTCGGCATCCTCAGCCGTCAAGACGTCAACTGATTGGATACCTGCTTGTTGTAATTCCTTGACATCAGTTGCAGTCAATTCAGAACCGGCTTGATACAGAATTTCGTCTGTTTCTCGGTCAACCACTGGACTGACTAAGACTCGTCCTACCAAACTTCTACTGATGGGAACGAGCTCTGTTTTACCAGTAAATAACCGCAAAATCTCCTCATCGGTTTCCCAGCCTAACGCTCGTAACAGAACAGTAGCGAATATCTTTTTTCGGTCTAGCCGCACATAAATCCGCTTTACAACGCGAATTTCAAATTCGATCCAAACCCCACGACATGGAATATTTTGAAAGATATCCCCGGCGAAAAGCGTAGTTGGCTGNAAATCACCCGTTCACTGCCATTGATGATAAAGGTTCCCTGCTCGACCATCAACGGAATTTCTCCCATATAGACCTCAGATCGGCGAATTTCTCCCGGACCTTGATAATCTTTTTTGTCACGGAACTGCAGTTGAAGGGTGATTTTCAACGGAACCACGTAGCTAAGTCCACGAGATTGACACTCATGGATGCCGTAATTGGGATCACCGAGTGAGCAGCNGACAAATTCGGGTCTAGAAATAGTTAGCCGAACCAATGATTGGAAAGACTTCATTTAAGATCGCTTGCAACCCGATATGTTGCCGTCCCTCGGGCGGGATGTCTCTCTGTAGTAAATCTCGATAAGACCTTTTTGGATTTCAAGCAGATCAGGTAAGTCTTCAACTTCTTGGATCTTATAAAATGAGATTTTGNTGTTTCTATTGGGGGACCATTGGGCAGTACCTGACCGGTCATAGCACTTGACCTCTGTTTCGGTGAGAACTTGCTGATTTCGTTTCTTCTGTAGGAAGACGATTACCGTCTATTTTAGTCTTTGATATTTGCTTTCAATAAAAACGCTTGAATATCATGTTTACGCTTATCGGGCGGCACTTTCGCTTTGCTTCCTAAACTAAAACTGAAATCTGTACATCGGTTGTCTTAGCACGATACCCAGTAAACTCCAAAACGTTCCCCCTAGGAATTCACCCAAGACAACACCCAAGAAGAGTGGAATGGCTGATCGATGCCATCGGATGCCACCATATTTAAGGACGATCCACTTGAGTAACCAACCGATGAAAATTGAGCCAATCATCGGGTTGATAGCCCAGCTACCCGAAATGGCATAGCCGACCGGATGGAGGTTCCACCACAAGAAGCGCATCCGCAAAAGCGACAGGAGAATCGTCCCGATGAAGCCGAAAATCACAAATCCAACAGCGGGTAGATCTGGCTGTGCGTTGTTAGTCAACCATCCCTCCAGTCTCCGAAAGGATTCGTTGGCAAACCATAAGGAGGCACCGTTCCGATAGGAGAAGGTCAAAAAGGCCAGGAACGAGGTCACAACACCCAATAAGGTAGCTGCTAACATCAGGATTGCCAAACGTCCCAGTGGTGTACCGACCGATTCTGCAATTTTGAAACCCTCCAATTGATGTGGCATAACATGAGATCTATGGGCCCGGTTCAAGGCATAGAGATAGGAGAATCCGACCAGGTTCGGTTTTCCAATCCGCCGGACTCCCAACAAACTGGGTAAAATCTCGTCTGGACCAATGAAATGTAGGTCGTGAACCGGCGAACCAAGTTCTGCTCGTAAGCGGGTGATGGCAATACCAATCGCAAACCAGATGACAAAAAAGAGCACCACGATACCGAACGTCATCTCAGCTCGCAGACAGAATAAAACAATGAAGGCCAATCCTACCAGCAAGCCGCCAACAGCAGTGGGATAAGAAACCTTTCCATCAGCTGTCGTTTTGTTGAAGCATTGCCGGATTACCTGTAGTAGATGATGGCGGCTCATCCAAAGGGCAAAGACACACAAACCTAGATAGGCTCCGTGCGACTGCTCCGGTTCGTAGGGGAAACGGGGTAAACTTCGCCATCCCATTATGGCTCCCAGCAACCGCTCGGCTCGCCAAATCAACCAAAAAGCCCAACAGGAGAAGGAGAGGTCTAAGGGAATAAAGAAAGAGAGTCCAACGCCAAAAGGAAAAACCGCCACTGGACTCCAGCCGATGGCATTCCACGGCCGTTCAGTGAAAACCTGNCTAAGATCGTATAATCTACCACCTAGGCTAGGTACATGAGGGAATAAAAAGTTAAGGCCATTGATCATATTGATCATGAGCCCGGTCGATAAGCCAATCCACATCCAGGAGGATTTGAAGAATCTTCCCCTTTCTTGGGTCATCTCCACTGNTAGTTGAATGATCGGGTAGCTCAATCGCTCTGATTCAACCCACTGATTGCGAAGAATAGTGTTAATACATAGCATTACCAGATGCAGGGCCACGAAAAATATGCTCCACCAAAAGATGACCGGTAGCCAGGCTGACAGGTTAGAACGGTTGTAAAGGTTGGAAAATCCCTGATAATAGTCTTCCAGTACCAGTTTGTCACTAATTGTGAACCAGGTTGGAATGTAGCGATGAAACAGGCTNGCCCAGTCGTTCTCAGGAGTTGAAAACCAGTGNGCGTGGCCAATCAACGGGGCCAATACCATCATCCGATCCACACCTGCTATACCGGATCCAATCGAAACGCAGGTATAAACCGTCAACAGTTCAGCTCGATTTAGAATCGGCTGATTTAGCCAGTATTTTTGGTTAACCCAACGGACAATTCCGTTGACGGCGATCAGGAGTAGGACTGAGAAAATAGCATTGAAATAAAGCGAGATTTGGGTTGGGCTGACCCGCCCATAAACAAGGGAAGCCGTTACCCACAAGCAGTTGAGTGGAACCAATACTACGACCAGGATAATCGCTACTAGACGAATGTGGGATGGAGGCTTCATCTAATATCTTAGCTTAGTTTGAGAGATAGCTGACTGTTGAAAATCTGCAGCGACGAACAAGTTAAACCAGGATCAAATCGGTTCAGCAACATCACGCTTGGACCGGATAATCAGAGGGGTAGGGTTCGTATCTGTGTTGGCCTGCATATATATATGTAGACTTCGGCCGAAACACCGCTTTTTATACCCATTCAGTACTAGGCTTGCTTGTGCGTGTCAGCAGTCATCATCCAGTGCAACAGCCATAAGGGTTGGTGGGATATCAGGGCTAATTGATTCGTTTATCTGCTAAATCACCCTGGTAAAATTGTTCAGTTTTGCCACGCACATCATAGCATAACATCGCCTCCTATCTCCAAGCCTTTGCTAAGCCAAAACCCTACTCAGACTTGCCAAGTCGGCAACTCTAAACTATAATGCCAGAAACAGAACATACAGAGAAGAACTTTTCCTGAGCTACCTGCAACTTAGACGAAACCACTATGAAAACTGCAAAACCCCTTCGTCTGGCCGTGGTTGGGCTAGGCCAACGCGGACTTCAACACTTAAAGACCTTATGGCAACTCCAAGCTGAAAATCTGGTTCGGATTGTGGCACTGGTCGATGCCTATCCAGATAATCTAACGGCTGATAAAATCGGTCGCTATATCGAAGGTTTCTCGCTGGACGGTATCCAGGCAACAACCGATTTCACCTTGATCTTGGAAACAACAGCGCTGGATGCCGTCTACTTTGCCATTCCACCCGGTGGTCATAATGGGGAACTTGTAGCAGCTACAGAGGCCGGTCTACATATCTTTGTTGAAAAGCCGATGAGCCTATCGCTCAAGGAGGCTATCGAAATGCAACAGGCTATCGAAGCCAGCGGCGTGATTTCGACGGTTGGATTTCAACAACGGTACGAACCTCGTTATGAAACAGCACATCGATTTCTGCAGGATAGGCNACTCGTAATGATGTCGATGATTTACAATAGNACCCTGGAAGGGCATTCAGTCAAGCATACACACACCGAGAAACAGGGCGGACCTGGAAATCGGGTTTGGACCGCTAATTTTGAATGGTCTGGATCGACTGTCGTTGAAGCGGGAATTCACCAAACCGATCTAATGCGCTATTGGGCTGGTGACATCTCCTGGGTGGAAGCCAACTATATTGAGCGTGATGCGTCCGATATTGTAGATGGTGGCGATAATCCCTATGCTTATCAGGTGACATTCGGCTTCGAAACCGGTGCCATTGGCAACCTGATACTATCCCGACTTCGTCGAGTCTTTTATACCGATAACTACAACAGTATTCTGTGGACAAACGGTCACCTGAAGTTTGAAGGAGATGAGGTGGTTGCCTATTACGCCGAGAGTGTAACGGACCAACCACCAACTCGAACTGGTGTCCGTCATGTCCTGCCTGTTGACGGCCAACAAAACGCGACCGAGGAGATTAGCCGTACTTTTGTTGAGGCAGTCAATCGAAACGATCAGATGATCTTGAAAAGCAGTTTCAGTAGTGGGATGAACAGTTTAGCGGCTGTACTGGGAGCTAACGCTTCACACCGGTTAGATGGAAAGCGGATCTATTTGAAACCTCTTTTAACAGGCTCGGCTGATGCGTAAACGCATGTATCGGCATTTAATTCCTGTGGCGTTTTTTGGTCAAAGATTCTTTTCAAGATCGAAAAAATTACTTGACATGGCTTATAAGGATGTCTTAAAATACCCACCGTCAATTCCCCCGGTGGAATTACAATTTCCAGCCTACTGGGTCTGGGCGAGTGGTGGAATTGGTAGACACAACGGACTTAAAATCCGTCGATCATTAAACGATCGTAAGGGTTCAAGTCCCTTCTCGCCCACCATCGATATTTCATTGATCTTGTCGCAGGGTAGAGCAGCTGGTAGCTCGTCGGGCTCATAACCCGGAGGTCGCAGGTTCAAATCCTGCCCCTGCAATCCAATTTAGGGAGTTCATCAGTAACTCCCTTTTCTTTTGCCGGTGTAGCTCAACTGGTTAGAGCGTACGACTCATAATCGTGAGGTTTGGAGTTCAAGTCTCCACACCGGCACTCCACCCTCGATGGCAGACGCGTTTCTGCAAACCACCAGTCGCTTTATTGCAGACCACCAGATGATCCGCCACCAAGAAACGGTGGTCGTCGCCGTCTCTGGTGGGGTGGACTCTCTAGCCCTACTTCACGTCCTTTCCGATCTGAGTCAACAGCTTCAATTCCACCTTCAGATTGCCCACTATAATCACGGCTTGCGTCCAAACGCAACCAACGAAGCCTACTTCGTTGCCCAGCAAGCTAGAGAGCTCAGTCTGCCACTGATCGTTGAACAGATGCGAGCCCCGGCGCTACTGGACTTTAACTTTAGCTCCATGGAGGCCAATCTACGGCAAATGCGTTACCAATTCCTGAACCGTGTTGCTGGTCAAGTGAACGCCGACAAAATTGCATTGGGTCATCAGGCCGATGACCAAGCCGAGACTATCTTGCTGAAACTGCTTCGCGGTGCGGGGGGCTCCGGGTTGGGCGGTATCTTGCCCGTTCGGAATGATCGATATATTCGCCCTCTGCTGTGCCATAGCCGATCTGAAATTGAGTCATACCTCAACCGTCGAGGGATGATAGCCTGCCACGACGAATCAAATACCGACCTGCGGTTTTTACGGAATAAGGTTCGCCACCAATTGATTCCTGACCTGAAACAGAACTACAATCCACAAATACGATCGATACTGAACCGAACAGCAGATCTGTTGCAAACTGACGAGGATTTTATCCAGCAACAAACCCGACAGGCTGTCGAGGAGTGTCAAATTGCGCTGCATCGGTATGATCGACAGAAATTTCTCGACCACCATGTGGCAATCCAACGGCGAATCTTGAGATATGCCTACGCCGATATTGTAGGTCAAACGGTGGACCTATACTTTGCCCATGTGGCGTCGATGTTAGATCTATTACATAGTCATCGACCCAATACTGAATTGTCACTGCCCCACCAGGTTCAGTTTCACAGAGCTTACGATCAATTCAGTTTTACGCCGATCCCAGATCCCCCTAAGCGATTTGAACTTCAGCTTCAAATCGTTGATCTGACACAACTTCCTTCAGGCATTATCACCAGCCAGATTTTTGACAGATCAGACGAACCGATGCCAAACGGGAAAACGGAAGCGATTTTTGATCTGGATCAAATTCAACTCCCTTTGTGGATTCGAACCCGTAGAAATGGAGACCGATTTTATCCTTTTGGAATGACCGGCTCAAAAAAAATAAAGGACTTTTTGATAGATCAAAAGGTGACCAAAAACCGGCGAGATAGCGTGCCGATTCTAATCGATAGCTCACAACACATCTTATGGATTATCGGTTATCGAACCAGTCAGATTGGACAGATTACAGACACGACCCGGCGAGTTTTGAAAATCCAGTATGCCCCTTACTGTTCTGATTCCTCAACAGAAGATTCAGCGTCGGATTGAGTCCCTCAGTCATCAGATCGTCTCCGATTATGCCGACTGCCAGAACCTAACGCTGATTTGTGTTCTGAAAGGGGGAGCTGTTTTTTTTGCCGATCTGATCCGGCAGATTCCGCTGGCGATTCGTTGTGAGTTTATTCAACTCTCTAGCTACGGTAATAGCACGGAGCCGAGCAGGCAGGTCGAAATCGTATCCAGCGGTTTCAATGATCTCAGCAACTGCCATGTCCTGGTCGTTGAAGACATCATCGACAGCGGTCAATCGCTTTGTCTGTTACAGAACCATTTGGCGAAATCAGATCCGTTGAGCCTCAGAGTCTGCACCCTGTTGGATAAACCCTCTCGACGGAGGGTGAAAATCGAGGCTGATTACGTTGGTTTTACTATTGCCGACCGGTTTGTAGTCGGTTATGGACTCGACTACGCACAACAGTATAGAAACCTGCCCAACATTTGCGTATTGGAAACGGAAGAAGATTGACAAACCGAGTCGTTCAACTTAGAATACGGGCAGCTAATCTAATCAATCCGATCTGCATCGTAAGCGGGAGTATGAGAGGGTACACCTACCTGATGTCGGATCCGAGGAATCAACATTGAACCAAATTGAAACCATCTCAGCAGAAGAACTTGCACTCCTCCAGGCTGTGGATACGCCGACTATCTGCAATGCCATCGAATTGTTCGACGTCCGACCACGAAATACCGGCTATATGGACCAGCAGATTCAAGCCAACTTTCCAGAGATGCCGCCAATGGTCGGTTATGCCACAACTGCAACTTATAGATCCTATGCACCGCCACGCAGCGGCGATGTCTATACCGGAATTGTGGAGCAGGTCCATCAGTTTGACTGCATCCCAGCCCCAAGAGTCGTCGTTTTTCAAGATCTGGATAATCCTTCAGCCGCAGCGACCTTTGGTGAAGTGATGTGTACTACCTACAAAAACTTCGGTTGTGCTGGACTGATTACGTCGGGAACAGGCCGTGATCTGGACCAGGTGCGGGCAATTAACTTCCCCGTCTTCACCAGCGGAACCATCTGTGCTCACGGATACTGTCACATTATCGACATCAATGTGCCTGTGCATGTAGGTGGGATCACGGTCTATCCAGGAGATCTGATACACGGTGACTGTAATGGCGTCACGACGATCCCCAATGAAATTGCGGGTCAGGTGGGACGATTGTGTCAAGGATTCATGGAGGCTGAAAGTTTCATCCTCGATTTCCTTGGATCTGGCAGCCAAGACAAATCCGCCTGGGCCGAATCCCGCCAATCATATAGCGATAAGGTAGCAGAACTTAAACAGCAGATCACTGATGGTGCGGATCGGTAGACCTGGTCGATTCCCCTCTAAGGTCTCGTCCGGAGCGAGAAATCCAGTCTGTGACTTGTTCGCTCAGAGGCTGGCACAGAACATAGTTCTTCTCTCACACACAGATCCTCATCCAATCCTATATTCCAAAGCGGTTGGTTATACAGATTAACTCCGATTAAAACCGGAAGCAGGTAGACGGTTGATCCGTAGCCTAAAGCCGGCTCCTCCGAATTTATTCGTGGGGAGTATGTCACGGTTTTACTGCCTCGCCACTTATCGAGGCAACATAATTCGGAGACATCGGTTCTCGGTGCCCAATCGTCGATAACCCCGTTGCTTTCATCTTTTGGAGTAATGCGGATGTCGACAAAGCCTGTATCCTTGAGGACTTTTTTCAGGCCGGTGATGACGAATGCACCGGCTTTGCAACCGATGTAAGCTTCGGAGTCGTTGAGTCCATTTTCGGGCAGAGGGCGAAAGGCGACGACAGCGGAGGTGGACCGGCGAGCGGAGGTCACGTCGGCTACTCCATCTCCACATCCGCAGCTAGTTCTCTGTCCTATGACTACACCCGCATACCGTTTGCTGACCGCTTCTCGTAATTCTTCTGCGGCGTGCGGTGTTGTCCCGTCATCGTTACAGTAGTCGGACACACAATAGGTTTGCTCTTCTGTAGATCGTGTTGCCCCGGTCATAATTGTCGTCTCTCACTAAATAGACGGTGTAGTATTAAAAAAGTGCAGAGGAACGAGTGAAAAATATAAGAGGGCTTTGGGGGTACGGGAAAGACAGGGAACCGCGTCGATCAAGTTAAAATATCATAGAGAGGAGGATATTATGGCGAGAGGCGATCTTTTGATGGGTGAGGCCGACGTTTTTTACAGTAGGATCGGTGTTGCTCTGACCACAGGTTTCTGGGGCATGGTCGAGGCGTCCGTCCTGGAGACCATAGGAATAACAACCTACGCCAGAGGGTTTCTCTATAAATTTAGATGGTTGCTGACGAATGAATAAAGAAATTTTAAGACTGGCTATTCCTAACATCATCAGTAATATCTCAGTACCGATGCTAACGCTAGTCGATGTAGCCTTGATGGGACACCTGGCATCGGCACAGGATCTGGGGGCGATCGCTGTCGGTGGTATAGTTTTTAACGTCTTGTACTGGGGATTTGGTTTCCTCAGAATGAGCACCACCGGTATGACAGCACAAGCCGCCGGAGCCAACGACCAGAGTGAATCCATCGCCATGTTGGAAATGGCGTTGCAGGTGGCGCTGGTCAGCGGTATCGGGCTGATCGTGGTACAACCGATCCTATCGATGGTCGGGTTCGGGCTGATGGAGGCCAGCGATGAAGTCGAGCATCTAGCCAGGCAGTATTTTCGCATCCGCATCTTAGCCGCTCCCGCCACCCTGATGCTTCACGCTTTTCACGGCTGGTTTCTCGGTATGCAAAACGCCCGCACACCGATGATTCTGGTCATCTTGATCAACCTGTGCAATATCGTACTCAATCTGATCCTGGTGGCCGGTCTGCAAATGAAAGTCGAGGGAGTAGCGCTGGGCACGCTGGGGGCGCAGTATATCGGATTGCTAATGGCGATTGGCCTGTTCTGGCGCCAGTACAGCCATCTGTGGCGGCATCGTGCCTCGAATCCGGTGCTTTGGCGTCGTTTTTTTGCCGTTAGCGGTGACATCTTCATTCGTACCCTCTGCCTGGTCCTCAGCCACGCCTTTTTCACTTCCAAGTCGGCCTTTCTGAGCGACCAGATACTGGCCGTCAATACACTCCTCCTACAATTTATTACCCTATTAGCCTATGCCGTTGACGGTTTTGCCTTTGCGGCCGAGAGCCTGATCGGCAAATATAAAGGGGAGGCCAACCAGCCAAAACTCAAGCGTGCTGTCAAGTATACCTTTCTGTGGGGCTACGCCTTTGGCCTGCTATTCTGCCTGGCTTTCTGGCTGGCCGGTTCCCGGGTTTTACACCTCCTGACCAACAAACCGGACTTGATCCAGCAGGCCAGCGGTTACCTGGGTTGGGTCATTATCGCGCCCATTCTGAACATCGCTGCCTATATCTGGGACGGAATCTATCTGGGGGCTTCTGCCTCCCAGCCAATGAGAAACGCCATGGTCTTTTCGACGGTTGTGGTCTTTTTTCCCGCTTACCACCTGCTAATCCGCTTTGGCAACCACGGCCTATGGCTAGCCCTGATGCTCTTTACGCTGTCCCGAGGTCTAACACTAACCTTGCTGGCAAGGAAGCACATCCTTCGTATCCCTGAAGTGCCTTAAAAAAGTCGGTGATTGGTCGATTCAATATTCATCCGGCTTAATATGATGAGGCCTCTATGCTATGATAGGTAGAGGCAGCAGGAGGCCACACCGGTTATACAGCCTGATGCGGCTATGATCAGATTGAAGTTCATTCGACTGGTAGGTAGTTCACCGTTCTTGCTTACACTCTTCCTGGTTGCCTGTAGGAGCGTTGAAACCATTACCCATTCTGTCTCTAAAGACGCTAATAATTCAACGCTAACAACAAGTAACGGCTCGACCTCCCTGCAGTTGGAGGAGATAATTAACCAGAATTGGGTCTTAAGTTCACTAACCAAAGAGGGCGTGAAGAAAGAACCGTTGGCTGAAACAGAAATCAGCCTTCGGTTTTCAGCGGATGGGCTATCCGGTTCAGCTGGCTGTAATTGCTACTCTGCGGCCTATCAAGCGGAGGATGACAATTAACTCTCGATTGCAGGGCGGGCGACAACTACCAGGATGTTTTGTCTCTGCAATCAGCAGGGATGATGTTACAAGAACAAGACTTTATACAGTTGTTATCCGAGGTGGAAACATACAGGATTGTCCTGGACCAACTTACACTTTATGCTAATGGTCAGAAACACCGGTTGGCCTTCAATAAGAGAGGTAGAATGTTATCTGCCTGATTAAGGGGGAACTTAATGTCCAAGTCAAGCGGGCGCGATAACCGTAACTGGGGCTAATGATGGCTGGTAAGTACGTTGGAGCAAGTCGGGCTATTCGCTGGGATAGCAAGACTGAGAGTGGTGAAGCAGTGGCTGGTAGCATCTACTTTTTCAGATAGAGGCTAGTGATTACAGCGAGACACGCAAGATGGCGATCCTGAAGTAAGGCTACTCACCACAAACCGATTTCCTCTTAAAATGCAGATAGATTTGCTGGTCATTCTCTTGGAATCAGGCAATAGGTAGCATCAGGGCGTCAGCAAACGCCGGATCGGTGCCATCCAACAGGGGCACAACAGGGGCAGTGCCAGCAACTTCGAACGGAGAGCTTCACGATACTAGTCCGGGTCCTTTAGGTCTCACTGGATCTGCCGCTAGCCCAAATGTTGCCGTTCATCTTGTCTTCTCCCCCGGTCAGCTCAACCACTCTATTCCCGGCGATGGCCTCCGGTTTCCCCGGCTCCGACTCCCAGAGTGACACGACACTAGTTATGTTCCTATGATACAAAAGCGACGTCAAAACTATCCGGAAAAAAGACTAAGGTGAATAGTTGAAATTTAAAAGGCCTGACCCAATCGCAAGGCAAGATGGGGTTGACGACCATCGCTGCTCCCCGTTTGAGGCATTGTAACTTCGAACCGGAGCTGACCTTCCGGCGTATAAAATCCAGCCCCAAGTCCGAGGGAGAGTCCAAACCACGGGAGGGACTGGTCAGACTGATACCAGGCACAGCCACTATCCGAAAACACGGCACCCAATATTCCGGTGGGGTGCAGATAGACATACTCAAGGTTGAAAAGGAGCAACCGGTCTCCGATGAATTCGCGGGAGGAAAACCCACGCAAGTTGAATCCGCCCAGGTAGAACAGGCGCTGCGGTAGATAGTCCGCTCCTGTCAGCATGCCAGCGTGCCCTCGAATGTTGAAGGCATGATTTTTCCCGAACCGGTTATAACGGGTCAGTTGAAGATGAAATTCGGAAACCCCCAAGCTCTCTTCCATCTCTATTATTGATTGACGAGCTAGGTCAACCGATAATTTTCCTAACCAACCCACTGTCAGTTTCGGACTCGGCATCTGCAGATCACGGAAAAAGCGAGACCGGGTCAGCTTTTCAGGTCTACTATCGAGAGACAGCGATAATTTGGCCGACTGCAAGTTTCCAGCCCGAATTCGCTGGTTACCTCGCTTGGGTTGGTTTTTAGCTAGCAGACTCCAATCAGTATACTTAAACAGATTCTTTTGTTGTTCGTCAGTCAGGGTTAAATCGATCGTCAGCGCGGAGTTAACCTGCTGTTTTAGCCAGACCTGGCCACCAACTCGCTGGTAGTAATCAAGGTTAGCTGTTCCCCAAATGCTAGCCCCTAAAGGCTCCTGGAAAACTATTTGGCCAACGCTGCTGATGATGTCAGTCAAGCGATAAACAGTCAAGCCGGCGGTTAAAGACGAAGCCGATTTTTTTCCTTGTTGCCAGGTCTGTTTAATACCGGCCAGATAGTCCAGACGCTGGCTGGAGAAGCCTTGATTAATCAACCTGATAGGAGACAGGCTCAAACTGAGCATATACTGTCGCTGGGGTGTTTTCTCCTGATGTAGCGTCGTTTTTCCCCCAAGAACCAGACCGTGAACACGATTGAAATCGATCACGGGGGCAGGTTTAAACTTCAATCCTAACCCCGGCCGCCACGGATCGAAAGCCGGTGGTAGATCCTCTGAACGGGGTCGACTGCTTCTCGTCGCGTTAGTAGAGAAACTGACGCCTGACAATTTAACCTTTCCTCCCTCACCGGTACGCAACAGAATTAGACGTTCTCCTTCTCCAGACACAAACGATTGTGTTAGTCGTTCACCTTTCCAGACCTCGAATACAGCTTCGAAACCATCCGGCAGGTCGAGAGCTATATCACCATTGGGAGCTTCAATTTTTGTCTCCGCGGCCAGATAATCCAAGACCTCAATGGAAACGCTACCGAGCTTGGTAACAAATTGGTTTTGGCCGCCGTTCAACAAAATCTGTCCGCTGATCCGTCCCTCGTCTAACGCGACCTTATACCTACCGGTTGTCTGCTGTAGTTCTATATCCCCCCGATGTGAATAGAGATCCAGGTCCCCTCGAATCCCTCGGAGGCGGATATCGCCATCAGTGGCATTAATACGAATAGACAGATCAGGTGGCGTCTGAATCTGTAGGTCCAACCGGGCAGGTTGCCCCTCAATGGGAAGTGACAGTTGAACGATATCCTCTAACCTGTTGATAACCAGTGGTGGAGAGGCCACTTCCTCTACGGTTGGTGGGTTGAATTCGCCTTCATCGGTCTGGGATTTTGGGTAGACTGGCGAGGTCTTTATCTGAATTTGATTTTCCGCTGTTGTTTCGATGGTAATATCTCCCGCCACAGGAAGGTCAATCTCCAACGCGTAAACGTGGTCGTAACTGACGGTTTGATCAGTTGTTTGGCCTAATTTAGTCCAAATGAGAGTGAAGAAAAGGAGGAGCCAGACATACCTCATAGATGGCTAGCTCAAAACAGTGACGAGCATAAAAACAGGGTTACCCTTGACCTGCGAGCAGACCCAACCTTGATCGGCCAACTCCTGGTTGGCGTACTTTTGATCGGGGGCTTCAACATCATATAAACAGGGAAGATTTTCTCTAAAACGTTTCACACTTAAGGCAATTGATTCTATCATTGATTGATGTTATTGGCAACCTTGGTTGGCTAGAAAAGTTTCGCCGATAAATGTATCGGTCAGCAGAACTTCCTTGATATCCATGATGTCTTCTAGGACTCAATGTTGTTTAGCCTTTTCTAAAGGAGGTCGACCCTCGGTTTTATACTGAGATTAGTTTCATGATGTACTAGCATTAGTATAATATCGTGAATTCTAGTCACCAGTGCAACCGAAGGTTTAATGCCGGAGAATACCTGATTCGGCGTTTTAAAGCCGAGACATTTTCTCGGTCTATTGTTTAATTTGTTGATTACCATAGAAACATCTTTATCGGTGATGGTAGTGAAATCATATTTTTTAGGCAAATATTGACGAATTAACCCGTTGCTGTTTCCGTTAAGCCCCCGCTCCCAGAATGAATATGGGGCGCGAAGTAAAAATCAGCCTTGAGAGCTGTGGCGATTTCCTGATGCCTGGCAAACTCTTTGTCATTGTCCGAGGTTAAAGTGAACATTCTGAATGAAATTGGCTCCAGAAGATACTAGATGGACCAAGATACTAAGGCTGCATTTTTAGGCTTTATTTTGGCCATCAGGGTTAGGCNAGAGCGACGCTCTGTCATCGAGACCAGTGCTGGTTTGTGGCCTCGGCCTATGATGGTGTCAAGTTCCCNGTCGCCAATCTGGGAACGAGTATCAACAATGGCAGAACGCTTGTCAATAGACACTCTGTCAACTAATTGACCTCGGTGAGTGGTGGACCCGTAACGTTTTCGAGGCTGTTTCTTGCCGCCTAGATGTAGGTAAAGATTTCCGCCCCCTTGTTTGTCTTTAAGAATAAACTGGTAAATAGATTCATGACTGACTGTGATATGATGTTCACTATCAAGCCATCCGCTGATTTGCTCAGGACTCCAGTCGTCTGGCAACAGACGCGCAACCAGACTCCATGTGGGCTGAGAAATTCGGGTGCTGACACTTTTTTACCCGCTGTATCTGGGCAAGATGATGGGCCTGTTTAGGGCGATCCCCTCGACGGCCGCGATTGCGTCTCATTTCTCGACTGAATCGTCGATTTATGAACTCGACCATCCTGGCAATTTGAGTTTGATAAAGTCTTGCTTTCATCAGTGCATAAATCTGGTATCTTTGTTCTTGGCTAAGTTGCGTCTAGTTGCTCATTTGTGCTCCTCTTTTCTTGGTCAGTTAGAAAAGCATAAGCCTACCGCCGCTTACCTTTTATGCCAACTCAGAAGAGTTGCACTTGAAACTTGAATTCGCGTATAATTCCAGGAGAACATCGTAGTTAAGAGAGTGTTTACAGTTAGATAGATTTGTGTTAAGATCCAATTTTTACCCGGGTTCTGGAGCTAATTCATCAATCAACGTAAGAATTTCACTGCACTCAACCTGATTTAAAATAGCATTCAAAATGTATTCCATCCTAGGGACAAATTTCGCACTTTGTCGGGGCAGGATTAACCATTGTTGCCTACGCCGGGATTTGGAGTCGTTTGTTTAACGTACGGCTTCAGGGGAAATGCTGCCTAATCCCAAATCTTCGATCTGGACCGATTGGTTAGCTAGCAAGCGCAAACTCCAACGTCCACCTTCAGACGCAGGCCCAGGCTATCAGCTTCGGCTGGTCCATCCAATTTAGGCACATTTTGGGTTGGCTATCGCCCTTTCCACGCCAGACGGCACAAACTCGCGACGGCTCCTTTCTGCTGTTGACTGTCCTATACCTAAGGCTTCTGCTATCTGGTTATCGGTCCGGCCTTCATCGGCTCGCAGTAAAATCTGAATCCGTTTTACTTGACGCCCTCCATTTTCTCACCATCGACCCTTTCAAACTCTTTTGATGACTCCCCACATATTAGAGGGCTTGTTTGTGTACTGGACCGCGGTCAGTATCCCAATAGAAGCGTAGCAGAGATCTGTTTCCTCAGCGAAAATGCGGGGAAAGAGCCAACTCTCGTGACGTTTAGGTTAAACTTGGCGGGCGATCCGGTTGGGTGTGGATCTCGTAGAACAACCATGATACTCCGTCGTCGTTCCTCAAATACATCAAAGAGGAGGCCTCTGCTTCTAAAGGACCACGCCAGAGGAGTAAGACAGGCCATCAATAACCGGTCTAAATAAGCCCACTATCCTGAATTCTATCTACCGACCCGATGCATCTCGGCTGTCTGTCTGTTGTGCATTGACTTTGGTGTGTCGCCTGGCCGTTGATGGACCGGCTTCGTGCTGTCTTTATGGTCGACTGACGCCAGTGGCTAAAACAAATTGACTGAGATGCCAATGTCCACCTGGTGACGTTGTCTGCCATGTGGCAGGCCACAATGTGCTATAATCAGCCAATAGCAAACTCTCTATTTTATTATTTTAACCTGATAAGAGAAACGGTATAGAGGAATGATAGATAGATACTATTCCTCTGTTTCTTTGTGTCAATTTGGTGACAGGAGGCCGTATGATATTAAAGAGACCGAACATTTTGGCAATTATGACCGATCAGCAGCGATTCGATACCGTTGCGGCTTTGGGCAACCCGATTATCCAAACGCCGGCCCTAGACCGTCTGGTCAGGGAGGGTACCAGCTTTACCTCTGCTTATTGTACCTCACCGGTATGTGTTGCTTCTCGTTGTAGTTTTTTGCTGGGAGAGTATCCCCATCGAACTGGATCCACCTCCAACACGCCCATGCCTCAAGATCGTACCTCGCTGATGATGTATCTTCATGGTGATGGGTACCAGACACATGGCATTGGTAAGATGCACTTTTCGCCGGAGAGTCGAAAATTGTGGGGCTACGAATCACGGGTCTTTTCCGAAGAGGGGGCGGGTGAAGACGACTTCCGTCTCTTTTTAGACCAGAACGGATACGACCATATTGTGGCGCCACAAGGCGAGCGGAGCGAATACTACTATGTACCACAACCATCTCAATTACCCGAACGCCTACACCACACCACATGGATGGGTAATAAAACCATTGAGTTTCTCAACCATCGAGAGGAGGATCGCCCTTTTTTCTGCTGGACCAGTTTCATCAAGCCGCATCCCCCTTTCGAGGCTCCCGTCCCCTGGAGTCGTCTGTATCGGCTAGTCGAAATGATGCCACCACATCTGCCGCCGGATAGTCAGACTTTTCTCAGCTATTGGAACCATTTCCAGAATCGATATAAGTACCGGGACCAGGGATGCGATGTGAATCTGTTACGACTGATGCGTGCTGCTTACTACGCTACCATTTCGCAGATCGACTATCAGGTTGGGCGGATTTTGAATCGATTGGAAGAGCAGGGGATTCTGGATCAAACGCTGATTCTTTTCACCTCCGATCACGGTGAACTGCTAGGCGACTTCAACTGTTACGGTAAACGCTCTTTCCTTGATTCAGCTGCTCGTGTACCGTTGTTGGTTCGCTATCCGGAAAGATTTAGCGCTGGGGTGGAGTGCGAGCAACCGGTTAGTCTAGTCGATGTTCTGCCCACTTGCCTGACTGCCGTCGGCCAATCGATAGAGTCGCAACACGCCGGTTTTGACCTCGCAGAGATCGCCAACGGAGGTTTGGAGCGTGAAGCCGTTATCGGTCAATTCAGCCACGGTGATCGTGGGCTTTACGCGCTGATCAGCCAAAACCTTAAATATATCTACTCTGCCGCCGATCGCAAGGAGTGGCTATTCAGGCGATTGACGGGGCGGTTGGAAGATAGAAACCTGGCAGGTAACCCGGCCTTCCTGCATCAGTTAGTTTCGCACCGAGAGTTCCTGATCAACCGTTTTCAGGCTGACGGTTACGAAGAACCCATTGACGGACAGAACTGGCGCCAGTTTCCGCTACCGGAACCAATTCCGGAGGATCCAGATGCCTGGCAACTGTTCCAGGACGGACGCTCTGTCTCAGACCGCTTTCCCGACGGTTACTCGCCAAGCGTAGACCCGCTACGACGAAGTGAGCGACCCAAAGGGCTTAGCGGTTTTTAATCACTCCGTGCGTATCCTGGTTCTGCTGTCGATCCTCTGTTGGTTGAACTCAGCAGTAGCTGAAATTGAGTTGGCTTCGATACAGGTCGGCTTTGACCAGATCTATAAGCACGACCGCTGGACGGCAGTCCAGGCGACTATCGAAAGTCGATACGAATCCTTTGAGGGCCAACTCGAATTACGAGTCCAGGATACCATCGCTGATCAAGCCAATCAAACGTATATCCAACCGGTGGTTTTACAACAGGTGGATCGGCAACAACGGACCTTTCTGATCTGGATGCCAAACCGATCCGTCGAACTGCGATTTCAGTTGCGAAGCCACTTGGGGGATGTCCGTTTGATCCACCAACTCACACCGGCAATTCCCAAACCGTTGGCTGATCTAGTGGTATTGGTTGTCTCTCCTACGATCAGCTACAGGTACGATCAAACCGAGCAGAATTGGAGTGTCCAGAAGGAAACGGATCCGGGGAGCGGTGTAAAGTCATCTGGGAGCCAAGTCTTTGTTGCCCACACCACTCCCTCGCAACTTCCTAAAGTGTGGTTAGGTTACGATAGTGTCGATCTGATGATTTTGCACGACGTCAGGCTGACGGAGAGATACTTTCCATCCTCCAAGCAGATGGCGATACTAGATTGGATCTGCCGGGGTGGAACCTTAATACTGGAGGCAAACGATCACTACCTGGGGATAACAAATCAACAGACGAATTTTCTGACCCCCTGGCTACCGGTGGCATCCCTCCCCCGACCAAGCCCAACGCAGACTGAACAGATTTCGCTGCATCCGCTTGGTAATGGGCAGTTGGGAATCTTGCCTACTTACCTCCAGCAAATGGTGTCGGAGGATACAATTGCTTTTTGGTCAACCCTTTTCAATCAGGTGTCCATGTCGGCTCGACATGCTGAAGCACGCTATGATCCCTACCGACGCCACCGGGAACGAATCTATCAGCAGTTAAAAACGCTAAAGCCGCAACATTCACCATTGATTCGGCACCTATTTATCTTTTCGCTAATTTATGTAGTGGCGATGTGGTTGGTTAGCCGACAACAACTCCAGCGTTACATCTTTCTATCTCTGGTGGTACCAATTGGCTTTATCCTGGTTTTGATTCTCCCGAGCCAGCCAGAGCGGATCAACCTGCATCATTTCTCAATGGCGACGGTTTATGGCCGGCGACAACGGTTACACCTCAAGTCGTATCTGGGGATAATCGGACAGAAACAGGTCCAGGCCTCGCTTCAGTTCCCGGCCTCTTCGGCTATCCGAACGACCAATTTCGATGCGGCAGTGGTTCAGACGCCAACGGCCATCTCGATGCCATCAACGATTGATCCGTGGCAGGTACAAATCCTGGAGGTAGAAACATTCCTCGATTTGAATCGTCACAGCTTTTCGGCCTTAAAACAGCGGATTGGGGCAGAGTGGCAGATTTCAGGTGAGACTCCTCCGAATACAGGTGCTACCCATACCGCCCCAACTTCAGATCAATCCTATGGCCGATTTCAGGCACAGTTTTCCAGATCGATGGAAGGGCAAAGAAAAAAGTACGCTGATATTATGATCCGGGAAAATCTGCTGCGGCATCTGTTTAAGGAACAGAACCAAAAAACGGTCAGTTGGACCACCTTACCCGACAAACTCGTTCCACTAATGCTACCCGATAAGGTGTCGGTCAATACAACGTCCGACAATAGCCTGATAATCGTCTATCCAAAAACCGGTCTGGATCAAGAGAAGTAAGAGCCGATTAGCCTAAAGCGACGGGCGTTATTCTCCTCACCACCAAGACTACATCTGCAGATCATCCACGAACTTGGTTGCCAAGCATCAACAGCGGTTACCATTCAGAGGCCAAAAAGGTAAGCTAAATTTGCACGCCTCGACTAAGAAGTAGACCAACTGAAGGTAGAACGAATAGTGAATGTAGAATTAGGAATTTTCGCCATTCACAATTCCACATTCACTCCTCTGATTTACATCTCTTCGCCGTGCAACAGGAACGATCGAATGTCGTAACGGCCGGGGCGTTCAACCGGTAGGTCCCCGTTATCGATCATCAGTTCGAGGGGAGAACAGTAGGTTCGGACCGGCATCTGAACCACTTCGTGCATTCTGGCTGACTCGTAGATGGCCATGATGATCTCTACAGCGGCCATGCCGTGTTCAGCTTGCCCCCGGTGTACTGTTCGATCCTCTATCCAGTCAACCAGTTCCCGCGCTTGGGCCACATGCTGATTAGAACCGTCAGAGGGCCGATCTTCCCAATCGGTTGCTTTGTTATTTAACAGTCGCGCTCTCTGTTCAGTTAAATCGATGATACCGTCGGAACCGTAAATTATGCCGCCCTGGTAATTGGGACCCGCAATCTCCTGCAGCAGCATTCCGATGCAACCGCCTTCAAAACCGATGATACCGGCGCTTCGGTCTTCAATCGGTGTCTCCCTTTCGTACCGCTCGGTCTTGCGCTCCACATTACCGATGACCCACTCTGCTCGGGGATCGCTCAGCACATAGCGCATCATATCGAACAGATGGGAGCAGTCGTTGAGCAACCCTTGGCCGCCCCGACACACAATCTGCTTCGGTTCACCAATCGCACCCTCAGCGATCAACTGACGCGCATCCGTCCAGGCGGAATTGAAACGGCGTTGGTGGGCAATGGCCACTTTAACGTTGTTGCGTTGGGCCACCGTCATCATCTCGTGGCATTCGCTGAGTGAGGTCGCCATCGGTTTTTCGCATAACACAGCCTTGACTTGTTGAGCGCAAGCGGCAATCGTCATCGGGGCGTGAAGCTTGTGCCAGGTCGCTACACTAATGATGTCTAAGTCCTCCTGAGCTAACATCTCACGAGCGTCGAGGTAGCGGTTTTCGATACCGAACTGCTGACCGAAATTATCGAGTACGCTCTGAACTGGGTCGGCAGCGGCTACGATCTCGACCTCATCAACACCTTGATAGCCTTGAGCGTGAGCATTGGCAATCCGACCGGAACCGACAATTCCGACCTGATATTTTTTTTCTGACATTTTAGACTCCTTTTATAGAACTTTGCCGAAATGATTACAGATTTTACATCTACTAGGGGTTAGCTTAACAAGTAACCCTCTCACGGTTGTACTGCTCAAAGTTTATCAGCATTCTGCTGTAAAGAATCTGAAAAACGACAGTTCTAAGACTCAATATTCTGTTCTTCGCTCCTCTAAACCATTTTATTCAGCAGTTGAAGCTGAGTTCCTGCCTGCCAAGCACCCGAGGGGTTTTCAGCTTTGACGATTATGGCGTTGGTGGAAACAATGATCTTTCTGTTATCTCAGAAGCGCTTTGGAAAATGGTTCAGTTCCAGCGATAAGGCGTTAATTTAACCAATCGGCCGCTGAAACAGGTTATGGGTCTCGAGGTCTGTATTGGCCCCTTCAGAATAAGCTTGACGGAACAGAGAACGTCGTTTCGGCGGCATCTGGTCGAGCAGTTCTTTAGGTGGTTCCCACCAGTGAAATCGGCTACCAATCGAGTTATATTGGTTGAAAATGGGAACTCGGTCAACCGACTCATTCTGCCAAGCTTGCGCGCTATGGGTGGTAGCCTCAGAAAAGAAAAGAACTGATCCCGCCGGACATTCATAGCTATCCCACAAAGAAGAGTCGATGTCACGAATCGACTCCGGTAATTTGTAAGCAGCTTTGTGACTGCCGTTGATAAACAGAGTACCACCTTCGAACTTTTTAACCGGGTTGAGTTCCCACACCACGCGAGTTAGACCTGAGTAACCTTTGCCCGGAACAGTTCGGTAAATGTGCGAATTGCCCGGTAGTCGCCATGAACCGTTACCGTTATGTGGCCCAAATTTCCCCATCCCTTTCTGTCGATGCAATAGGAAACTAGTCTCAAACCGAAACCCGTAATATTCTTCGCTAGACAAAGCAGGATAGGCCAAGAACTCATTGCAAAAACCGACCACAACAGGATGGTCAACTAGCTTTTCCAGTGGCCCGGCAATGGGAGTTTGTTGATGGGGAGGTAGAGCCTCTTTGTCATTCACCAGTTGATAACAGAATTCCCTCATCTCTTTAAGGTCATCTTCACTCAGCAAGCCGGGGATCATCAACCAACCCTGCGTGTCAAAAACAAACTTCTGTTCTTCAGTCAGTGGCACGACGGGTTCGCCATCGGCATTGGTGGTGGTGAGTCGGTTAGCATCTTGTGGCAGTTTGCCCCAATTGCCCCAGTTGTTATCGAATATGAACGGGTCTTGATTGGATGGCTCTGAATTTTGTGTTTTCTCTGACATGTTTTTGGTAACTCCTCTTTGGTTTGAGAAGAATGCAAGACTTAAATGTGGCGCACTCCGAGTTTTATACTTTCGGTCGGACGCTGGTCGGTAGCCAAATAGGCTTCGACACAATCTTCAAAGGGCACGATGGGGTAAATCAGTCCATCGACAACTAGTTTACCCTCTCTCAATAGATCAAAGGCTTCAGCGTGTAGACGTTCTGTACTCCAACGGGGCGCGTTTCTCAGTGTTGGATTAACATCACGGGTAGAAACAATCGTCAACTGGTTGCGATGCCACTCCCCTTCCAAACTCAGGATACTGGAATCTCCGACGTAGTAAGCGGCGGAAACGATTCGACCAGCATAACCGGTGGAACGAATGGCGTCGTTCATGCCGGCATAGTTCGCACTGACTTCAATCGAGATATCGACCCCCGCATTGTCTGTTTCATCCCGGATTAGTTCCCCCGCATCGTCAGCGATGGGGTCAATAACCACATCGACCCCGTGTTTGGCAGCTAGTTCTCGACGGATGGAAATCGGGTCAGAAGCAAAGACACGACGTGCTCCCTGTAGTTTGGCTTGTTGTGCCGCCATTTGACCAATCGCCCCCAAACCAAAGACAGCGACTGTACTACCCAGCATGATTTCGCTGGCTTGAATGGCACAAAGGGCAACTCCGGCCGGGTCGCTATAAACGATTGCTTCTGGAGTCATGGCGGTCGGAACGGCCTCGACCTGATGACTCTTGAGTGTGTGCGTCTGCCGAATCGGCAAGTGAGAAAACACCTGGTTGCCAATCTGCCACTGGTTGACTTCAGAGCCGACCTCAATCACCTCTCCAACCGCCATGTCACCGAGCCGTGTCGGGTATGATAGTTTAGCCGGTAGCCCACGGTGGATACCCCGTTTTCGATCAAAGGGCGAGGTATAGTCTTTGGTATCAGCCCGAAACGAACGCAAACCGGAGCCGTGCTTGGGTGATGAAAAAATGGTCTGAATCCGAATTTCATCGGCTTCCAAGTTTCGTTCTTCATATTCCCGCAAAGCGGCTTGGCGAGGGGAAGTAGCAATTAATTCTTTTGGCATCGGTTACTCCTTGGTTATAACCTTTATTTGAAATTCCATCATATATGAAGTCGTGGTGCGAACGACTTGGAGGGTTAGTTACGTTCAGGTATCTGGTCGGTTGTTGGTCGCGGAGCGGCAAGCCAGTGACTAGATGGATCTTGACCACGGGCCATAATCGAATTTTGGTTCCACTGATTCAAGGCACGAACTTCGGGCGGAATGAACCGCATGGTCAAGCCACAGCGACGGCGGTCGGAGGTGTTGGGTTCAGAACTGTGTAGCAGGAGATCCGAATGGAGGGAAATTTGGCCTGCTTTCATCTCTAAAACCACTGGCGCCTGACCGTAATTTTCAGGGTTAGTCACCGTTTGGCCGAGGACATTTTGCTCCTCAGCCTTACTCCGTTCAAATGCGATTTGACCATGTCGATGTGACTGAGGAATGATTTGCATGGCACTATTCCCCGTATCAGCATCGTCGATAGCTAACCAAACAGTTACCGTCTTACTAGGTGTCAATGGCCAATAGGAGGCGTCCTGATGCCAACTGACCCGCTGGGTATCGCCTGGTATCTTACAGAAATAGTGGGTGGCCCAACAAACCAGGTTCTCACCCAACAGATCCTGGACATAGTCCAAAATTCGGTTGTCCATAACCAGATCGTAAATGCCAGGACACTTAGCCTGCCAACCGTTAATGGAGTAGTTGTTCCAACCAAGCGCTACCGCTTTTTCTATCAATTGGTCGAAGTAGGCTCGGTGCTCCGCAATTTCGTCGGCAGAAAACACGTCCAGCGGGCAGATATATCCCTTCTGGTTGTATTGCTGTATTTGATCCTGACGCAACTTTTGCGGGCGATCGTTTTTAACAGGAAAGAACTGCAGTTTCCGATTTAGTTCGGGCAGAGCATCTGTAATTGGCATCATAAACTCCTTTTTCGTTATAACTCAGTAGGGCGGTTCGGCAGATCCGTTGTAGCCACACTTCCTCACCCAGGGTAAGTTTACCAGCGGCATTGGTTCTCCATAATCATCGTGTGGGTGTTTCTCCGCATGTTGATTACACAAAGCTCCTTCCATATCGATTCGGCTGGTCACAATCCACGCATTTTACGTCTGGTAATTGGTTCCGTGCCATAAGAGAATCGGCTATCTTTTCAGCGGCTTGTCTTTCTGTACTCCTACCCTTTTAACCCGAGTTTCCAGCGAGGTGCCGAAATCGTAGATGTGGGTTAGTCCGGTCCCTATTCCCAGAACTTGTTCTACCTGCCTGTCATTGGGTATTTCTCCTCCATCCCAGCCACCGATAGAAAACTTGACTCAGGTGGCCACAACACTCCAGCCAGATTGTGGTAAGTAGTGGGCCAAATCTATATAAATGTGGCGTGGTGATCCCTCTTGCCTTGGTAGCTCCTGCACATTTCTATGTATTCATCATAGCAAAAAACTGGAGACGTGGCAAGACAATTAAATCCAGAAGTGCATTTTTTTGCTTGGAAGAGTAAAAATCAGGAGGCGGGAGTTTTTTCTGTTTCAGCGTTTGACGGTTTTGTTCCACTAACTCCTGGAAGAAGGCTCTGGCTGTGGGATAGATTTCAGGTGTGATAATCGGATTGATCATCCGCAGTAATAGGGGGGGCTCGATTTGAGTTTCAGTGCAAGCGTGGGTGATGGTTAACTCGGCAAATTGATGTCATCGAATCAACTTCTCAGTATGTGTTTCCTTGTTCAGCAACAAATCCCTTAGATCTCGCAGATCCGAAATTTGGTAGTTTTTGGTAGTGGTCGACGATTACACCGGGGAATTACGACTCAATTCTGTACCAAAAGTACTCTTGAGTGCCGTCAGCAGCACACCTCGATTGGTAAAACTGTGGATTCCCAAACCAAGGCCGCGTTGCTACCAAATTGGGAATAACAAGCGAATGATTTGTCCTCTAATGCCATTCCCGCGAAATCGGGATTCTAACACGCTTAAGGTGTAATTGCAATTTCGTTAGAGGCAGCATCAGCGCTGTGGCTGATGGTCGGAGGCCGAATGTCACGCGACAAAGGATCGTTGCTAAGTCAGTCTGGTGATCTGCCTCAGTCCAAGTCGCACGGTCAGCCCCAAATAGGCTATAATGGGCTGCAAGCTATACGACAGGATCTTGAGCTTGTTCGACAGCGAGTTCAGAGAATTGAATGGCCGATATTCCTCATTCTGACCACGCCGGTTGGCAGAGGGAGCGTCTCTGACACCACTGACGAAGAGTAGATGAATAGATGGCGAAGAAAGGGGTGAAAATCAGATGCAGATGATTGAGCAGCTAAAGTCTGAGGGGGTTAATAAGATCAAGGTCGGTATTTTCGATGTCGACGGGGTAATGCGAGGTAAATATATTAATCTGAAGAAATTTGCCTCGGCACTGGAAAGCGGATTCGGTTTTTGCGACGTGGTGTTCGGCTGGGATCTGGTCGATGAACTCTACGATCAACCCACCGTCACCGGTTGGCATACCGGCTATCCAGATGCGCCAGCACAGATCGACCTGAGTTCTTGTCGTCAGATTCCGTGGGAACCGACGACCCGACTCTTCGTCGCCGACTTTGCTGACAGCAACGGCCAGCCCCATCCGGTCTGCCCCCGGCAATTGCTAAAAACCGTTCTGCGCCAAGCGCAACGAATGAGCTACACCGTTCGGGCCGCTTTTGAGTACGAGTTCTTCTTGTTCCGGGAGACACCGGCCACTGTTCGTCAGAAGAAATATCGAGCGCTAACCCCCTTTACGCCCGGTATGTTCGGCTATTCGATGATCCGCAGTTCAGCCCAGAGCGAACTCTTTCACCTACTGATCGATACAGCTGAACAGATGAGCTTTGAATTGGAGGGCATTCATACCGAAACCGGGCCCGGCGTTATCGAGGCCGCCATCAGCGTGGATGAAGGCTTGGCCGCCGCCGATAAAGCCGCCCTCTTCAAGACCTTCATCAAGGTTGTGGCCCAGCGAAATGATCTGATGGCCACCTTCATGGCCAAGTGGAGTTCCGAGTATCCGGGTCAAAGTGGGCATCTGCATCAATCGCTGTGGGATGATAGCGGCAATAACGTTTTTTACGACCCGGACGCCGACCACCAGATGAGCGCAGTGATGCGGTCCTACCTAGCNGGACAACTGCTGTTGATGCCGGTCGTTTTGCCGATGATCGCTCCGACCATCAACTCCTACACACGAATGATCAAAGGATTCTGGGCACCGACCCACGCCAACTGGGGGATCGAAAATCGAACCTGCGCTATCCGCGCTATTCCCGGTAAGACAAAGAGTCAGCGTCTGGAGTATCGACTGGCGGCCGCCGATGGGAATCCCTACCTGGTAATGGCCGCAGCGGTGGCCTGTGGCCTCTACGGGGTCGAACACCAACTTCAGCCTCCGGCTCCGGTGGCCGGTAACGCCTACGATCTCCCCAGTTCAGAGACCAATGTAGAACTGCCCAATACTCTGGCTGCCGCCACCGAACAGTTTCAATCCAGCGAGGTCCTGCGGCAACTATTTGGCGATGTATGGGTGGATCATTTCGCCTTGACACGTCAATGGGAAAACCAGGTTTACTGGAGTCATAAAACAGGCGATCCGGACTGGCATTGGATGTGCGATCGCTACTTTGAGATTATTTGAGAGGAATCCAAAGGTGTATATCGACTATGATCCAGTATAATTTTCCAACTATCATCTATTTTGGTACCGACGCTCTGTCGGCACTAGGACAGCAATTAGCGGCTAAACAGCATCAGCGCCTGCTGATCGTTACCGATGCTGGCCTGGTTAGGATCGGCTTGATTGATCAAATACAGCAGCAGATTCAATCTCTTGACCTGGAGACGGTCGTTTTCGATGGTGTTCATCCCAATCCGACCGAAGCCGATGTTGAGGCCGGCGTCGATTGCTACCAGAACGGTGGTTTTGACGGCTTGATCGGTATCGGTGGCGGCAGTGCCATCGATGTGGCTAAGACTATCCGTTTGATGGCTGTGCATCCTCCTCCTCTGTCACAGTACGAAGAAGCCAAAGGGGGTACCGATCTGATCTGTAACCCGCTACCTCCGTGTTACGCCATTCCCACCACCGCCGGCACTGGCAGCGAAGTCGGTCGCTCCAGTGTGATCACGCTAACGGGCAGTCAACAAAAATCGATCTTTTTTCATCCTACGCTAATCCCTGATATCGCCGTCTTAGACCCAACCTCGACGACACGTCTACCCGCTCACCTGACAGCCGCTACTGGCGTAGACGCCTTCAGCCACAGCTTTGAGACCTACCTGGTCAGACTGCAACATCCGATGGCTGACGGAATCGCCCTTGAAGGGATGAAGATAGTAGTTCAGTACCTGCCGACTGCGGTAGTGCAGGGAACCGATCTGGAAGCTAGAGGTCAAATGCTATTGGCCGCTACTATGGGGGCAACCGCTTTTCAGAAAGGCTTGGGCGTAATCCACTCGATGGCCCATCCGCTCTCGACGCTGTTCGATCTGCATCACGGACTNGCCAACGCCCTGTTGCTGGTTGAAGGCACCCGCTTCACGTTGGAACGTGCCATTGAAACTGATGATGCCCTCTTACTGGCTAAACTTCAGACGATTACTGACATCTTCAGCCCACAAACTCCAGCTGAAGTGACCGAATTACCGCAATTGATGGCCGACTTTCTACGACAGACCGGCATACAATCCGGTCTGCATCACCACGGCATTTCGTCTGAATCGATTACGGCTTTAACCCGGCTGGCCTACCAGGATCCGTGCCACCAGAACCATCCCTTCCCTGTCACCGAACCGGAGATCGAAGCAATCTATCATCGTGCATTTGGGAAGTAAGAACAGTCGTGAAGTGTGAATGTAGGAGCGGACGTTCCGTTCGTTAAATAGCGTTATCGATGACAAAGTTGAAGTGGAATTTAGAACGGGTGCAGCCATCAGCTTGATTAGCGATTTGTATGCTTTGCCTAAAAATTGGGGTATTACGTTGGTTCAGGACGAAGCGGATCACGATTTTGGTCGATGATGAATATTGCCGATACCAGGATTTATTCGTAATCAATTGGTCAGTGCTGCTTCGCCCCTACAATATATTGCACAGGATATTTACAATACCGCACTCCGTAGATTTAGCGAGCAACCTCATATTGCGGGTCCCTCCTCGTTAAACTGTGGCAGATTTCGTTGAGGAAACTCGCGGTATGGATATTGAGCCAGTGCCTCTTCTTTCAACGCTAATCCTAGTCCCGGCGCAGTCGGCAGTTGGATGTAGCCCTTTTCGACNGCGAGCGGGTTAATCGAGATCATATCACCGCACTCGGTAAAGTTGACGAAGTACTCGGTAATCAGGAAGTTCGGCATTACCGCGCATGCCTGTATCGTTGCAGCCAATCCCACGGTTGTGCTGTTGTAATTGTGTGGTGAGATGGCAACCAGGTACGGTTCCGCCATGGCCGCGATCTCTTTTAGTTCCAGGATACCGCCACAGTTGCAGACATCGGGATTCAGAATATCGGCGGCACGTTTTTCAAAGACCTGGCGAAACTCCGCTTTGGTGTACAGTTCTTCACCCGTCACCACCGGCAGGTTAATCGCCTGACGCACTTCGGCTAAAGCATCCAGATTACGTGCCGAGACAGGTTCCTCGTACCAGAATACTTGACAGTCTTCCATCATACCCGCCACGCNGACAGCAGGATCGGGTGCCAGCCGTCGGTGGACTTCGATCANTAGATCCACGTCAGGCCCAACCGCTTGGCGTACAGCCGACACATATTCGACAGCGATTCGTTCATCATCACGGCTAATGTGGGTTCGCCATGGGCTTGGGAAGGGATCGAATTTCATGGCTGTGAACCCCTGCTCAACCAGTTGGACCGCCCGTTCAACCGACGTCGCAATCGTACCGCTACTCCAACCGTTGGCGCAGACCCGAATTTTTTCTCTGCAGGCGCCTCCCAGCAGGTTGTAAACCGGGGTATTTAATGATTTCCCCAATATCCCACAGCGCCTGTTCTATCCCACTGATGGCACAATAAAGGTCCATTGAGCCGCGCTTACCAGCAAAATCGTGATAAGCCATAAAAGTAAAATGCTTGATATTGAAGGGCCTTCGGCCGGCGAGGTAACGTCCAAGCTGATGAACGTGAATCTCGATGGCTCGGTCGCGATCAGCTTGTGTATAACACTNACCCCAACCGTAGATACCTTCATCCGTCTCAACTTTGACGAACAGCCAATTCTTTCCTCTCCCAGGGCAAACGAGAAATGTTCGAACGTTTGTGACTTTCATTGAGAACCTATTCTCCTTATTCCTTTCAAGCTGGCACCTCTTTGTTGATACAGGCGAGGCCACAGTAGATGTTNCTGTGATTGGCTGCATAGTGTCGAGAGTTGTAAGATNTGGAAATAGCATCTATATACTTTTCTATGTGAGCCGTAATTGATGTTGANGGGCAGTGTGATTCCAACTACGGTCGTTGTCTCTTATGTTGAAAACCAGTTTTTCAGGCTTGGATATAAACCGCAGTAGCGTCGGTAGTATCGTTCGTATTTTTCAATCTGCTCGGTATTAGAGAAAATTGTTTGGCCCAGGGNAACTGTCAGGTCGCAGGCTGATTCGAAGTTNTCAAAGACGCCCACTCCCACACCTGCGATGATGGCGGCGCCCAGGGCGGAGACATCTTCTACTTCCAGGATTCGTACCTGTTGACCGAAAATATCGGCCTGCATTTGCCGCCATAATTCAGATCGCGATCCACCTTCGCCAATATAAATTTCACTAATCGGCAAATTGAGCTGCTTAAAGCATTCGAGAGAGTGTCGAAGATCGAAAACTACTCCCTCCATCAGGGCCCGTATCATATGTGCCTTGGTATGATGGAGCGTCATTCCAACCCAGCCGGCACGCGCATTAGCATCCGGACAGGGAGTGGCTGTGCCCTGAAACCAGGGTATGAAGAACAGGCCGTCACTGCCAACCGGTACGTTTTGGGCAGTCTCAATCAGCTCGGTAAAACTATCTCCAAACTGGTCACGAAACCAGGTTAAGCTAGCCCCGCCTGTATAGGAGCAACCGAGCCAGAAATATTTACCCGGTATGGCATGACACATCGGCCAAAGCTGATTGAAGGCGGCATCATCAACCGTTTCGGCATAGGTCAGTACGTGTCCCGCTGTGCCAATTCCAACACTGACAATGCCCGGCTTTACGATACTGCTTCCAACGGCCATGCAAGCCATATCCCCACCCCCGGCACAAACGGGAGTCCCCATCCGCAGTCCTGTTTCTGTCGCCACACGCTTGGTGATCCGACCCGTAATCGTCGATGACTCGACTACCTCGGGAAACAGGTTTTCTCCAACCTCCAAAGCCTCCAGTATCTCGCCGCTCCAGTTGCGGGTGTATAGATCCAGAGCCGCTGTCACCGAGCTGTCAGTGACTTCGGCTTGAAANTTGCCGGTTAATTTGAAACGGATCCAGTCTTTGGGAAGCAGGANATAGNGAACCTGAGCATAGAGATCCGGTTGGTTCTCCTTAAACCAGAGTACCTTGGCCAGAGTATTGATTGGATTCAGGACGTTCAGGGCATGATCTCGAAGTAGATGGCCAGCCCGTTCATTAGCCTGGTCACACTGTTTTTGCGATCGTTGATCGAGCCACAGAATAGCCGACCGAAGCGGGTACCCATCGGCATCAACAAAGACGGCTCCGTTCATCTGCCCGGAAAGAGATACTCCTTTTATATCGCTGATAGAGAAAGGAGATTGATCCGATTCGAGGTGATGAACAATTTGGCGCACGGTAGCACAAACGGCCTGCCACCATTCATCGGTCTCTTGCTCGACCCAGCCTGTGCGTGGAGTAGATATTTGGTAGCTGGCACTTGCACTAGTGATAACCTGACCTTCGCCATTCAGCAACAGNGTCTTGGTGCTGGAGGTGCCAATATCAATGCCGATAACCAGGGACATGATCTATCATCTGACAATTGTTCAGCCGCTCAATCGCCAGCTAGAAACCGACGAGGATTATAGATTAAGATGTCATCGATGACCTGCTGCTCGATGCCTTCGGATAGAAGACGTGGAATGAACCGGGTCAGAACAAAATCGAGGCCGGGACCTCCACCATAACTACGCCAATAGCTTGGTCGGCCGAGATCGTTTCCCAGCAGGATCTGTCGCCCGAATCCGGCATCGATCAAACGTTTGAGGACATTAATTCTCAATTCATCCGGTCCGTACTTAACTTTTCCTGGACAGTCGTAGCCCAGATAGGCTCCCGTCTGTGCGATTCGTCGATGCTCCCAAAAATCGGGATTACGGTCTAGATGACTCAGGCAAACCCGGTGTGGNNCAACGCCGTGATTGCTGAGATATTCGACCTGCTCGAAGCCCATCGTTCCGGCTTCGGTATGGGTGATAACAGGAACATCCGTCTCTTTTTGTACTTCAGCTGCAATCCGCATTAACTTCTGATCGTAGTCATTGAAAGTATTATAACCTGTACCGCCTTTCATAATTCCAGCCTTGACGTCGGTTCCATCGATTCCTTCAACGATATCCTGAATGCAGCGGTGAACCAAGTCAGACTCATCCGAGTGCCATACCGACTGATCGCACAAGTAGGGTTTGTTGAAACCCGTAATTACAATCACGTTGGCTTCAGGTACTAGATCCGCAACTCGCCTGGTACCTTGTATATTTCGACCGAAGTCGATGGCCGACATTTCAATAATCGTTTTCCCACCGGCTTGTGTCCACGAACGTAGCTCGCGTGCCGATTTCTCGACGTTATTGAGTCTAAAGTCCGGATCTTCACGTAACAGCCAGGACGATGCCTCGAAATACAGGTGTTCATGATAATCCACCACACCCAGATCTTCTCCCGCAATTTCACCTCGTATTGTCATGACTGTTCCCATGATGTTTTCACCTCAGTTTCTGTTTAGTAATAAATTAAGAAGGTTGATTGGATTCGTCACCTGGTAGATCCAGGAATTCTCTCCACACTTTCACAATGTTGGTGACGCAGGCGTTAAACCACCTTTCTCCTTTTTCTGCTGTAGCCACGGTGGCATCGCCGAAGACGCCAGACCGACTCAAAGCCCCCATCGGTAGTGTTGACATCTCATAATCGAGAGAATGTGGTGGATACTCACAGACCGCTCTNGTCATGTCTACCAAATGCGGATGCAGATGTAGCATCAGCGAGGTTTCAAACTCCTCGGCGTGAAAATTCGTGGGTTGCCAGGTGGGCGAATCGGCATCGACCATGATTTCGCTTAGATTGGGATAAAAGACACGAAGAATTCGTATAGGGCTATGATCGATCAGTTCACGAATAGAGTACTTGATTGGCTGCGGATTGGCACCGTGTGTAGTCAGAATCAGAAGGCCTCGGCATCCATTCCGATCAAGACTAAGAACAATATCCTTGATCAGCGACCGAAACGTATCAAAGGAGAGGGTTAAGGAACCTGGATAGTCCCGCCAAACCCAGGAGTAACCTATGGGTATTGTCGGCAGAATCATGCCCAGGCTTTGCTTGCCAACTTGTAAGGCCATGGCTTCTGCGATCAAGCTATCCGTATTCTGTGGCAAGTGCAATCCGTGCTGCTCTGTAGCGCCTAAAGGTAAGATAGCAAAAGGGTAACGTTGTAAAAAGTCGCGACACTGCTGCCATGTGGTAGTAGCAGCATCAATATAATTCTCTGACATGTACCTCACCTTGATCCAACCCGGTGTGGATAAATCTACACCTGAAATCGAATTCCCCGACTGAGTCCAGGGCTCGATCCGGTCGAGGGCAAATTTTATCTTTAGCACAGTCTAAAGCAATCGAATCAGATTTTCAACTAATTTCCCACCAATTTACTAAAGGGGAGAGGCTCTCTTTAGCCTCCCTCTTGCATAAGGGCAGCCCTTGGGAAAAGGAAGGATTTAGGTGGGGTATCTGAACGGTGATTTATTCGATTTTGTCTGATTGGTACGATGAGCATGATATTTTGTAGGGGCGAAGTAGCACCGATTTGTTGGGCCTTTAGTTGATGTTAGCGCGGGGCATGGGGTATTGGTCTACGAGGGGGGTNTACTTCGCCCNTACAGGCTAAGACCAGAGTTGGAGGCAGTTCGGATAGTTATCTCACCCTCCGCAAGATGGTGATTTTGAAGTGAGTTAACCTTACCCTAAATCTGCCCTTTGAGTAAAGGGCAGGTGGCAATCCGAGGTCATCCGAAGGGATTAGACTNACAGCCAATTAAACGGATGATNGGAAGAGATAACCNNCATCTTTTCAACTAGATAATAAGCAAATTGGGCGAACCNTATTGCAATTACGTCGCTAGTCTTTGTACAATAATAGTGTGTGGTGTTCCCACGAACAAGCCCATTATTGATTCGCAAAATTTTGTTTTGTAACCTCAATCCCCGTGGCTGAGGTTACAATTGACTTACGTTAAACTAATATTTAAGGATAAATGAGAATGGTGAAAAAGGTTNTCAGTTTTTTGTGGTTTTGGCCCTCTGTTTATTAGTTAGTTTTCCCTCGAAGTAGACGATGTCATCGGAGTTTGGCTCTTTGATGATGGTAAGGGGAATACAGCTAAAGATTCTTCCGGTAATGGCAACGACGGTAAGTTGATTGCCAAACCAACTTGGGTGCAAAATGGAAAGTTTGGAGGATGTCTTGAGTTCGCAGCAGCTAAAACCCACAATGTTCGCGTTCCTTTAACACACAGTGATTCGCTGACTGTTGCTATGTGGGCCAGTTATGAAAATTTGGCCTCCAACAACATTGGCCTGATCCANATCCAGGCTGACGATTTGGATAACGGCAATCCAGATGCCAAGATTGTGGGAATGTGGGTTGAGAACTCCTCACTGCTCTGGGGGCAGAATTNTTCCCNCCGGTGCAGGGAAAGTTAATTTCGCCAAGAACGAAAAAAGGAGATACCTNGCATCACATCACAATGGTGATCGATCCTCAAACTAAGAAAGCAACTCCGTACGTAAATGCTAAAGCAGTTGGTGATGTCGACTATAAAGGAAAGCTAACCAAATTTGACTTTGCTAATTTGGAAGACAAAGCAGTGAAAGTTGGGATGGACTGTTGGACGAAGTAATTCTTTTAAAAAAGGCCATCAAGGTCGACGAATTAAAAACGGTGATGGCTGGAGTTGAACAAAACGTGTTATCAGTTGAGGCCGTTGACAAGTTGCCGATAATTTGGGCTAAGGTTAAAAAGCAAAGCCAAATTGATTAGAAACTGTACGTAATCTTGTTTGAACTATGATGAGTCTTGGTACATGTATATCTGCGTATAAGGGAAACCGATATAGCGGTTGATATTTGAAAAAAAAGCTGTTCTCTGATGAACGAAGATTGGAGGATACCTAGGAGTAGCAACGGGGAAATGTGTCGAAAAGACTGCCAAATCCTCAGCAAAACTCGCCTCCACACCGATCAGTGCCACCGAGCCTATCTGACGTGACGGTATTGATTACGAGCTTCATGGCCCCTAAGGTCAGATTTAGCTCCATTGCCCAAGCCCCAGCACTATCAAAGGCCTCAACCGTTTCCTGCAAAGTAAATGGGGTACTAGCCTTTTACATGCTCTTCACGGCTCGGTTCTGTCCATATCCAAGTCCAAGCATCTCGCGGTGTCTATACCTATATGCATTCAGCATCGGTGAACATGCCACTCTTACGGCCTATATCCCATATGGACTTACCCGCAACCAGTGAACAACTCTCCACGTCTACTCAGAACGGACCTTTCCCACTAGTCAGATCTCAACCAGCTGCAACTAGAGAGTTACAGTTGATGCTCGTCTTGATGCAACATCAGGTTTTTTTGGATCAGAGGATACTGTTCCTGCCCTGATCCAAGCATTGCAAGATCAGATGCAAATTTTCGTGAATTTCTGGCAATATCGCTGGGGAACATAAGAGCAGAAGACGCAGTTGCCCGCTCTAATTCAAGCACTGCAGAATGTTAATCAGGATATTCGTCATGCTCAAGTGGAGACACTGGAGAAAATAGACGCACCTGATACAATCAGAGTAATCAAGGACCACCCAGAGTATAAAATTATAGATAGATAACAAGAATTATGTTACACACCCCCTGAAGAATGGAGAGAAGAAGTATTCTATGTCAATTTCGAACAAGAACTGTTCCTTTAGTGTCACATTGTATAAGAGAGGTCAGGTTCGAGACAAACAGCACTATAAAAATATCAGGACTGCGCTTATAACTTTGTGCCAGGAGACAGTCACGTTAAGCAACAAACAACTACCAAACCGGCCTTTGCAGTTTTACTCTATGGTACGGGAAAAACGTCCCACGGATTGGTCGCCAAACTATTTGGAGTGACGCCCCNCGCCGTTCAAAAGTGACTTTAAAAAGAGACCGCCGTCTTGCCTGAACCAGAAATTTATGGTCACCTCCNAGAGATTGAATTTGAAGAGAAGTGGCGACTGGTATAGCCAAGACGGCTACAAAACGCACCCGCTAGAACACTCCGGGATGACTCTTGGAAACAATCTCTATTAGTCCCCTCATCGTAGCCAACAAAGCGAGGAGTCGCTGTGGTATATTAGTAGATGGTAATCCGGTAAATGTCCCGAATATATGTTATATTTTCGGTGATGGGCTGAAAAGTCACATATATTTCCAACTTAGTACCCTTTATCCAGGGGGACTTGTTGACCTTAACCCTACCTGTTTGTGTTGTAGCGATCTTCAATTGATCGCGGTAGGCCTAAATTACTGTTATTGATTTGAACACTTTCGAGTAGTCTANGGCTGGAAAGGATTCCGCCTCTTGATCCCTAGTTAGTAACCCTTCTCTACCACCCGTTCTAGGAGTTTCAGGATGAGTCAAACAGGTTTCAAAGTCTTGAAGGAGTCAAGCAATGGATAGTCACCCATTACATCGCCTGACAGCAGAGCAGGTACATGAATTTCACCTCAACGGATTTTTAGTTGTGGAAGATCTTCTTACAGCCCGGGAAACCGATGCTTTATCTGACCATGTCGACCGCATTGCCAGCGGGCAACTACCGCATATTCCACAAACTAGCATTCAATTGGAACCTGTTTTTCGGTCCGGAGAACGCGCGGCTACCAACCAGGTGCTATCAGTCCGCAAACTCTATGATATCGCTGTGTATGACGAACAAATGTGGGCACATGTAACCCGTGTTAACATCGTTGAAATTATCATGGACCTGCTTGGTGTTAAGGATATCAAAATGTACGGTGATCAACTGTTCATGAAAGCGCCGACGACGGGTAGTGCTCAGGCTTGGCATCAGGACTCAGCCTCCTGGCGGGACATCTTCCCCATGGATTTAGTAACGGCCTGGACGGCGATTGATGACGCCACACTTAAGAATGGATGCCTCCATTTTATTCCCGGTACGCATCGATGGGGGATGCTGCAATCTAACCGTTTACAGCATGTCAGTCCGGATTTTGGCAGCCAACGCTGGCCGATTCGACCAACTCCGCTAAAGGCGGGTAGTGTGAGTTTCCACCACAGTTTGGCCCTACATATGAGTCATGCTAACCAGTCTGCACAGCGACGTCGAGGGTACGCGGTCCACTACATGCGGGCTACTTCATGGAAAGACGAGTCGGTGACTGANGCTCCCAAAATGCCACCGTTCAAGCAGGTGTGTGGTCGTTCCTTCCCAGAGCGTGTTTAGCTGGTCAAATAGTCGCTCCAGTTCAGACAGAGGCAATTACGGCATTGGAAGTCGGTTAATCAACTTATCTATGGACCGAAGCCATGGGTGCTGTGCAGAAACCTGAACGCCTACATATTTATCAGAACCATCATCTGGATAGCACCCGTTGGGACGCTTATACCCCCCGGGATGACGACATTATCATCTCCACTGCTTATAAGTCCGGTACCACATGGACCCAGTCTATCGTCAGAGAATTGATTGTACACCATTTGTCCCCATGGTTGAACCCCGAGTCCCTTCCTCTGCCGGATAACAGATCCAGTCCTTGGATAGACGCCCGTTTCGGAGACGCACTCGAAGTAATGTCTGAGCGGCTGGAAACCCAGATACACCGTCGTTTTCTTAAGACTCATCTTCCCTTGGATGGGTTACCCTTTTTTCCGCAGGTCAAATACATGGTAATTGGCCGCGATGCCCGTGACGTGTTTATGTCCCTTTGGAATCACTACTTGGGATATACCGATCAGTTTTACCAACATCTGAATCAGTCGGCTAATTTGATCGGAAAGACCTTTCCTCGCTGTCCGGAGAGCGTTCACCTATTTTGGCGCTACTGGATTACTCAAGGTTGGTTTGAGTGGGAAAGTGAAGGCTTCCCTTTTTGGGGTAATATGCACCACACTCAGACCTGGTGGAACTACCGTTATTTGGATAACATTCAATTTTTTCACTATGCNGACATGCTGGCCAATCCCAGGAAAGAGATTCAGCGGATGAAAAACTTCCTGCAAATTGAGGTGTCGGAGCAGGTCATTTCCACTATTATACAAAAAACCAGCTTTTCTGCCATGCGGGAGAGAGCCATTAAACGGACTGAATCGGAGAGGACAACCTTTAAAGACGGGGCTAAAGGGTTCTTTTTCAAGGGAACCAATGACCGCTGGCATGGCGTACTCTCAACCGATGAACTGGAAATGTATCAAAGGACTAAATCCCTNGTGTTAACCCGGGAGTGCGCATCCTGGTTAGAGGAAGGGTGGTCGTCTTTTTTATCATAGTTACCTCAGGATGAGCTAGCGGAGTAGTGGAAAAGAGCTAAAAGAAATTGAACCGGTGGAACGAAAATATCCTGCGCGCTTTCCACTTGTACGTGCTAGATAGATGGTGAGGTGAAGAACTTGGCGACCAATATGACAAACATCTACGGGAATTCGACCGCTATTCTGAGGATTCGGTGACACTCTGGATTAATCCTCTCGACATCGGTGCGACGGGGTTATCATGGCAANCGGTCTCGGGTAGAGGNCATGACTTCAGGTGTATCATCGAGGAATGGGGCCGTCTTGACGAGTCCATCGNAAAAATGGGCGACCCAGAAGAGGATATCCAGTTTGATAATCTCGTTGAATAGACAGAAAGTTTACGATCCTAAGACCGGTATATTCTGTTCGGTTGATGGGGGCTGGTGTTCTTTAAGAAGCCCTGGGGCATCAACTTCAGCTTATGATGAGCCCAGAGATATTTCGTGAACTGATCAAACCTTCTTACTATGCACGAGTAGGAGAGGTCCCCAAGGAGAACGGTTTGCATTGACNGTTTGATAGCTNGGCAACGGTACCGAGATTCTCGTTAACTTAGCCGAGGTAGGTGATGGCGTATTTCTTCTGTACAAAAGAACNGATGGATGGGGTGGTNGTTGCTCGCGAGCTTGGTGACCAAATGACTTTTCTTGTAGGTTTCGATGTTCAAGACATCCTTATTGATATCGTGCTTGGCCGATTGGCTTTAGCGGGATTGCTAATCTTTCTCCCCTACCCTACTATAACTATTCCGCCGTAGCCCGAAGTCTGTACCAGAAAGTTTCCGCCAGACTATATGCTAGCCATTTGTTCCCTGGCACCGGCCTCGCTGTCAGGAAACCAGACGATCATCGTCTGGTTTCCACGATTATTCCACGCCAGGTAAGGAAGCAGGANCACCTCNGCATCATTAGGCNGNTCACCAGAAATTTCTCCGGCCGGAAGCGCAACTTTCGTCATACCCCTAAGAGGTCCCTCGGAAAAGCGTTCGACTCGGGCTACGGAAGAATCCGACGTTTCCGGCAGATAAAAGCGCTGCACCATGCCATCGTTGTCCACTCCCTCCGCACAGAGGGCCAGTGGGCCTCGCGTGATCGCTATCCGCCCGTTATTGGCCTCCACCTTCTCATCGCAGACACTGAAACGTACCGACATATTCAGTTCTAGTTCGACCATGTCGCCGCTCTTCCACTCCCGGTCTAGGGAAATAAATCCATTCTCCAGTTCAGCACCAACTGATTCTCCGTTAACCTTCACCCTCCAGCCGGAATTTCCCTGATTTTTAAATCTATAGAGTGTTCCCGGAACGAACTGTTGCCCCTGGGACCAGGTCGGAATCCGCATTTTCAAGGCGAACCCCTTCTCTTCTTCAGGATTGACCTCCAACTTCACCAGTCCTTCATAGGGGTATTCCGTCGTTTGTCTGAACTCAACATTGGTTCCGTTTACCGGAATCGTTACCTCGCTCGAGGCATAAAGCAAGATCCAGATTTCGACCTTCGAATTAGCATACATGTACCCACCTACATGGTTTACCACCCGGGCAATGTTGGAAGGGCAGCAAGCGCAGTCGAACCATGGCGAACGTCCTGCCGTACCGTGGTTGAACGGTGCTTCTCCGTCAGACTCCAGCGGGTTGACATAGAAAAATCGGTTGCCATCCAGATTGACACCTGCCAGTGAGTTGTTGAACAAAGCGACCTCAGCCACATCGAAATACTTAGCGTCACGGTGCAGAAGAGTCATCCGATGGTTAAAGAAAACATTGGCAATCGCCGCGCAGGTTTCGTTATAGGCCTCCCGATTCGGCAGGTCATACTGAGGACCGAATCCTTCAATCCCGTGGATTGCGCCGAGTCCTCCTGTGATGTGCATCCGGGTATTAACGATATCCTCCCAGAGCCGACCCAGTGCATTCACGTAGGAGTTATCCCCTGTTAGTGCACTCACATCAGCCATACCCGCATACATATAGGCGGCACGAACGGCATGACCAACCGCTTCGTCCTGATCCTTAACCGGCGCATGCTGCTGCGCATATGTCGGAGACATGGTTCCCTTGCCTTCCGGGCGATAGGTCAAGCCTCGGATGTCGAGGAACTTTTTCGCCATATCCAGGTAAAGTACTTCTCCCGTCGCTCGATATAGGCGGCACAGTGCCAGCTCCAGTTCCTGGTGTCCCGGTGCTTGGTTGATCGGTTCTCCGTCGTTGTAATTGGGATTTCCTTCGAAGAAAACTTTATTGATGTGCCGTGCACTCTTTTCGGCAATATCCAGCCATTCTCGCTTTCCCGTCGCTTCAAAGTAGGCCACCGCCCCTTCATACATATGACCCATGTTGTACAATTCGTGGCTGTGCACCACCCAGGAGTAAGGCTCCTCACCCATTTCAGACGGACGTGCGATACCACAGGTATGCGCCACATAGAGGTAACCATCATCCTGCTGGGCTTGCCCGATAATCCGGATCAGCTGATCCATCTCCTCTTCCAGTCGCGGATTCCGGTCCAGAGTCAGGGAATAAGCAGCCCCCTCCATCACCTTATAAAGGTCCGATGATACGAAGCGATGGGGAAACGGTTTCGACGCATCTTCCCCGCGAAGGAAAGCTCCGGTCAGGCGCAGGTTATCTACCGCACGCTCAGTCTTTTTTAGCGCAAAGGGGATCGTCTCGTTTTTCTGAACCGTCAGACGCGGTAGCCAGAATTGATCTGTTAGTTTAATCTTATTAAAGGCGACCGGTGCTATTGGGTAGTCGTGTTGCACGGTATTTTCTGTCATTGTCTTAATCTCCTCTGTCATCAGTCCGAAGACGTCAGCCGCAGGTCCTTTCGAATCGCTTCCGGATCTGGAGAGCAATTCCTGTTTTCCAGCGTCTGATGTGGTTCACTCGCCCGGCTCTTTTTCATCCGATGATTGCGTCTCTTTTCTGAACTGCTCTTGTCACTAATCCCCATTATCTTGGTGGCAAAGGGACACGTTCCATCCTCCCGCGTTCCTCCGGCCACGGAAGCACGTCACTGTTCTCTGCCCATTCCCGCCACTGGTCCTTCATCTGCTCCACTCGCTGCGGANAATCCCCGCTCAGATCGTCGGATTCGCTACGATCCTCGGTTAGATCGTAGAGTTCCCACCTGTCCGGTTTCCGATCATCCGATGTTACCAGTTTCCAGTTTCCTTCGCGAATCGCCGCATTAACCTCGTGTTGCCAGTACAGNGTGCGTGGCTCTNCAGCTTTCCCCGAATCGGTAAGCCACGGAACCATGCTNCTGCCTTGCACTGGAGTAATCCTGNGCCCNCNNNTTTCCCCTGGATAGGTNGCTCCCGCCACGTCACAGAGCGTCGGCATGATATCGATCAGATGAAATGTCTGATCTCTGCAAATTCTNCCCGGCTTCGAAATCCCCTGCGGCCAATGCACAATGAAGGGCGAGCTAATTCCCCCTTCGTGCACAAAAATCTTATACTTACGCAGCGGAGTATTCGATAGGCTCGCCCAGCACTGACCCTGCGAAATACTCCAGCCTCCCCGCGTTCGCCACTCCTCGTAATTCGAGATCTGGTATTGCGGCCAGTTCATCCCGTAAAGTCCCAGCTCTCCGGAACAACCATTATCCGACATAATCATGATGAGTGTATTATCCAGCAGCCNCTTCCTCTTCAGATGTTCTGTCACTCGCCCGATGTTTTCATCCAAGCGCTCAATCTGAGCCGCATACATCGCCCGCCGAAAATCTAGCTCNTCTTTCTGGNTCTCGTCATGCTCATNCCACTTCGGTATCTCCTCCGTATCGAACGGNGGCTTGAAGTTGAACCCCTCCCGCTCAGCCTGGTCAAACCCCTTCGCCCGGGCCATCTTCTGACCAGGCCTCAGGATTCCCATCGCTTTCATCCGTTCCAGTTTCTCCTCCTTGAGCCGATCCCACCCCTTTAGATAACGCCNCCGGTATTTCTCGATCAGGTGATCCGGTGCCTCCAGCGGAAAATGCGGTGCGTTGTAACACACGTGCAGAAAAAAGGGAACGTCCGGTTTCTCCGTTGCTTGATCAATGTAATCGATCGCCGTATCCGTGAAGAAATCCGTCGTATAAAACTCCTTCTCCGAATTATAGGGATTCACCGGCCTACCGGCATCCATCAGCAGTTCACCATCGCAATAGATTTCACATCCGGGCAACACCTTCCAGTAGCTGTCCACATGGGTGTAGATCCCCGTAAATCGCTCAAATCCCCTCACCTCCGGGCGCATATGAGGTTGATGTCCTGCATGCCACTTTCCGGACAGCATCGTCTGATAGCCAGAATCTTTTAGCACCTCTGCCAGCGTCACACATCGATCGTTCAATCCCCCCCGATACCCATCACCGTAATCTCGGTAGACCATCATCCCGATCCCGGCTTGATGTGGATAAAGCCCTGTTAGTAAGGAAGCCCGCGCCGGGCAGCAGCGGGCTGTGTTGTAAAACTGTGTTGCTCGAAACCCGCCGGACGCCAGTGCATCTATGCTTGGAGTTTCGATCTCTCCACCAAAGCAACCGAGATCCGAAAATCCCATGTCATCAAAAAGGAACGTAACGATATTAGGTCTCATATGGCCACCACTATTGTTATGATTAGTTCTTTCATTTGCCTTCAGCTTTCAATTTTGGACAACCCCGTGCCACCTATTATAGTATAGCTACCTCGCCTAAGTTTTTGGCATAATATTCTAAAAAAAGAGCCATCAGACCGTTTTAAGCGTTCGATTCGAAGTTGAACATCATATTAGCGAAATCAAACGAGGTCAAATTCTGGTTCGGCCATTTGGCAATTAGACGAGCTACTATCTCGATGATCAATAGAGGAAAACTTGATTCGAGAAGGGCTGAACGGCGTTCAGGCGTCCTTGAACAAGAGCCGCATCAATCGTCTTCCGTTCACTCAGGATGGGTATCTTAGNACCGGTCATCAGCTACCTGTNTNTCCCATTCTCGAGCTTGGGGAGAGACAGCGATTTTTGTCGTGCTGCGGCCATCTGACACAATGGTTAAGTCGGTATTGCCGGACTATGTTGGGCTATCGGCCCCGGCAGATAAGGTCATCAAAACATAAAGCCAAATAACGAGAAGGATAAGTGTTTTTGTCATCATATTAAATATAATCGAGGTTTCGGCGCCATTTACGCTCTGCCTTTATCCTATTTGATCTTCTGAATCACCTCGCCGGTCGAGCCAGATTTATTGAACTTTCTGGGTAGTGGTTTTACTTATCTTCGGCAATGACGCCATTGATTGGACTAAATAAGCTGAAGCAGTGGGAATATATGGTTTCGTAAAATAGAACCAGTCACAATCGTTANGCNACATGAATCCGATAGAGCTAAGATTGTCATTTTAGCTCTATCTTTCTTCCGAGTAATCTGCTTTGGTTTTATCAACTTACCATCTCTAATGATTACCGACTAAATACCCTTAAATTCATCCGCCCTTCCAACAACGAAACCCGTAGTGCCCCTATTAGNGGTCACGGTTTGCCACTATCGCATACTTTTGCAACTTGAAGGCCACGGAACAAGGCGACCCCTTGAATTGGTTTAACTTACTTGGATCAGTTACCAAATGATATTTGTCCGCCTGAATTCGAGGTTCCTCAAAANCGACTACCATAAAACCAACCCTTTTGAAGTCTTTAAAGTAGTCCGAAAGAGGTCAATGAAACCAGATAAACTCGGAACTGAAATGTGCCCACGGTTGATCGATACACTTTCTGGCTTCCAAGTAGGGAAAATCCCAATGAAAATGGCGCTGCGGTCTATCTGCTGAGCTATCAGAGTTACTAAAGTCAAAACAGGGATGTGAAAAGATGAGAATAGCCGTGTCGTTTGGCTTCAACACTCGATGAAAGGCGTTGACGGTTCCATCCAAGTTGANGGTATCCATCACCACAGAGTTGGAAATCAACAGGTCAAAATAGCCGTCATCCACAGTCTGGAGTTGGGAACAATTGTTTAAACGGAAGTCGATGTCCGGATAGCGAGTACAGGCGATTTCAAGCATACGGAGGCAAGGTCAACACCGATAACGTTAGCCCCTTGCTGGTAGAGCTTGTTAGATAAATAACCAGTGCCACAACCAGCATCCATCACTCGGAGTCCACGGACCGAACCGGCAAACTATCACAATACGGGGTCGGAGTTTTGGATACGGTTACGGTTGCCCTCATCTCCGACCTGAATTAGCCAATCTTCGGCCAGATTGTTCCACAAACAACGAGTCTCTTCAAGTTCTTGGTCGCNCATCAATTTCCCTCCTCAATTGAAATGGCCTGCAGGATGTTTAACCTGCACTAAAAGTGGTAAAGGTTGTACTCCGGTTCAGGGGAGATGGAGTCTTGCCGAGCTTTCTCTCCTGTTTCCGATAAAGTCTACTGTAATAAAATTTAGTAAGACACTGTGGGCTACGGCTTTAATTTAACATCGTTGCCTTTTACTACAAATATGCCTGTAGACTTAAGTAACTCTCCAAGTTTTTTGTGACCATAGGCTCTGGTATCAAAGGCTGAATCGAGTTTGAGAAGTTGCTGGCCTACAGTTCCCAAGTTAGCAAATGAGTCATCACGCGCTACAGCCTCGTATGCTTCCTGCAGAAGTGTATGCAATTTATTGGTATCATCAGACGTCAGTAATGGGTCGGACCGTGATGACTCATCTGATGAAGATACAGGTTTCTGCTTTGAACCAGTATCTAGTTGTCCTGGGTCTGCAATCAATAGCTCGGTATATATAAAGCGATCACAGGCAGCTACAAAAGCCTTGGGAGTTTGTCGTCGACCAAAACCATATACGGCAACTCCATCTTGCCTGATTCGATGAGCTAATCTGGTAAAATCACTGTCACTAGAAACTATGCAAAACCCGTCTAACTTATCTGTATAAAGCAGATCCATAGCATCAATTATCAAAGCATTATCAGTTGAGTTTTTACCCGTCGTATAACTAAACTGCTGTACTGGAACAATTGCAAAATCATTGAGAGACTTTTTCCAAGTATTCATTTGAGGATTGGTCCAGTCTCCATAGACCCTTTTGATATACGCTGTGCCAAATTTGGTGATCTCTCGCAACAGGGACTCAATGACTGTTGTACTGGTATTGTCCGCATCAATCAGTACTGCTAGCTTATCTGACCTAAACCGAACTTCTTCTTGCATACACTTCCTTACTTAGTCAATTTACTTAGCCAATTGCATCTTTCATATTTTCTCGTACTATCCTGATGCTTTGTTAACCATTTCTGATGGGTTGTCGTATGATTATTTCCCATTTCGCAGGTGAAGATTTGCAAATATTACTCAGGTAAATCTCGTGGTGACCCCATAGTCAATTTCCAATTCTCTTTTCTGAATCATGATTTCAGGACGTGCGGTATAGCGTAGAGTGCTTCAATCGCATCACTGTATTCTTGAGAGGTGTTCGGGTCCTTTTGTCCGTCAGTCATCAGGCAGTTCATTTCAGGNATATCTACGATTGCGATGGATGTTGGAGGAGGGCTTGCACAGGCGTTTCAGCTCTTTCCTGTAATCGATCTTTTTCACTATTCCTCGCCGCGGTATTTCTTGAAGGTAAAAGCAGTTTAGCCACTAATGTTGTTAGATTACTCATATGACAAAGCGTTTGAAAGGCTTCAGGTCTGGTGGTTACAAGAAATTGTACTCTGTACGGCGAGAACAGGTGCCTTGCTGTGTTTGTAGTCACCAATGGATACCGGGCAAACTTCCGCTACGTTTATCACGCCAAGAATGGAGTCAGGTTTGGCACCGGTAATTGATACCTGAGGCGTTTGTACACCTGAATGAGTTAGGCGACCGGCTTTGCAACGGGTTGAATGACCTCTTTTCCCGTAAAAGCGTATCGGCACAGGCCGTCAACATTGGGTCAGTCTTCAGCATTCATCTGTCCGGCGAAGCCCTGACGAACTACCAACTACCGGAGTCTCGCACGTACAAACAAAGAGATGACACACCGACTCTTCCTCGCCTTGTTGGAGCAAGGTTATTTTCTCAATGGATTGTCAATGAACGCAATCTCGCTACCAATGGAACCCGTACATGTTGGNGGTTTGATAGAAGCAGTGGCCAAAGCCGTCGGCTAAACAAGATCGAGGATGAGTGAATGCTCCATCATTCGTGACATTTAAGGATTGCTCAGGCTAGCCCTCCCCGGACTCGAGCATCGGTCGACCTGGATCATCAAGCGAATGACTCCCATCCTGAAAATAGGTTGCCCCTACGGGTTAGGATTGGTCTGATCCCCATGATTGTAGGGCCAAGAGATTGGCGAGTGAAATAAGTGAAATAGCTGATAACCATTTGCTAGGCTCCTACGGTTAGCGGCGGCAACTAACCGTTGTCATTCGCACCCTTAGTAAAAGGGGAAGAAGTTCGGAAGACAGGAGGAAGGGTCTTTAGTAGATCATGACTTCTGGAACACGATTCCTTTCTGTAATCGATGGTGGGTTAGAGGATCTAGGTGAAATCGTCCCATAGTTCTAATTGCAGCTCATCTTGAGGGGGTAGACTCACCTTGGCGCCGTGTNTGACCGGATAAGTTAAGCGGTGGTCGTCCAGCCTATTCAGGATTTCATCCGATTGAATCCGCATCGACAGCCAGCATTGTTTCCAAAAGTCTGCCAATTGCCGAATGCACAACTCAGGTTTGGACATGGGCAGCAAATACTTGAGTGCTTTTCTGTCCCAACAGAACTGGCCCGAAGTTAGAAGCCAATGCCAGACCATAGATAACTCGGCTGTTCCCGTGTCTGAAGACATATTCATTGAAACCCAACCCGTTAATGTGGATTGGGCTGTTTAATTTTTCCATTTTTGTTGTTTTTTGGGTCGGATGTTAATCCAGACCTTTGTTTGAAGGGTAATCTGCCAATACGGCTAGGGTTCTAAGGCAGACCATTACACATTACAAGATCAAGACTTGNATGGTGCGTGCTAACGGATTTGGGCTCCCTTTTCCCTACCGACCACAATTGTTACGATCCCTCCCACCCGCATTAAGAGTTCTAAGTGCTCGACTTTATGTCATTGTTTCAATCGCAAGTTTCATTTTCACCAGAATCGATTTCCTATAAATAGACCCATTTTTAAAGCCGCTCACTTGGGGATTTTGTCACCAACTCAGTTCGATTTCCTAAATGCTGGCCGGGGTTCACCTCTAACCTATATGCTACAATTGCAATAGAGTAAGAAACATTGATATAACCGCTTTCACCTAGAAGAATCTACCACCAATCTTTAGTGAGTCGGAATATGAAACAGAAACATTTTATCGATATACACAAAGGCGCAACCGCACCTATAGTTATTTTTCTGATGTATTTTTATAATCGATGGGAAAACCAGACGGCTTGGACTTATCTGGCGCTTCACGGAACATATGGGATACTCTGGACGCTAAAAAGCCGGATCTTTCCTGACAAAAAATGGGAACAACCAAGCAGCATATGGTATGGCTTGTATATGTGGTTTGGGATGACGCTTTACTGGGTTTCCCCTTGGATTATCACCTCAGGATATTTTAATGACAACNTTGCGGTTGAAGTCCCCGTATGGTACTCCAGCATGTGTGTCAGTATGTACTCGCTGGGTGTGTTCATTCATTTCGCTACCGACATGCAGAAACACATGGCCTTAAAATTAAATCCCAGTAGNCTGATCCAGGATGGTATGTTTAGATATTGTCGGAACATTAACTATTTGGGGGAACTTCTGATTTATCTTGGATTTGGTCTACTCGCCAAGCACTGGATCCCCATAGCCTGTTTGGCAGCAATGATGATTGTGGTATGGTTCCCGAACATGAGGCAGAAAGANCGTTCTTTGTCTCGTTATCCGGAATTTGAAAGCTACCGAAAACAGAGCTGTTTTTTTATCCCTTATCTGTACTAATTTTCCGTTGACTGTCAAATCGAATTAATCAAACTCAATCAGAAGAGGATCTCGACACCTTAAGATGAACCAGTTTCTGTCCAAGCAGTAGGGGCCAATTCAATCTTCAATCGACACTAACCCCGTTTTTTTGTACAATAGAGCCCCAGTTGGTGGGTAGCCTGGTATTTGCGCCGGCCGATTTTCCNCTCGAAGGTATGATCATGGCCGCCTATTCTTACTTCAATTGCCAGTAGATGACAAATAAGAGGGAATATTGTAGACTGAGGGCGTTTTTTTTTCAACATTGAAAACAGGAAAAATGATATGAATGGGAATACCATTATTTCTAATAGGATAAGTAAAATAGCTACCCAATCCATTAATTTGTTATTGGTTTTATGTTTGTTTAGTTTGGTCGGATGCTCGACATCGGCCAAGGACGAATCTTTAAAGGATACTTCGATGAGAGTTGTCTCTCTGGATGCTGACGGTGGAGCCTGGGTTGAATGTGACAGCAATTCTGACCTGGAGAAATTCCAGAGANGCAACGTACTGATTGTGACAGAAAGTGGGACGAACCGTACTAAAGCTATTCTGATGGTCAAGTCTGTTCGAAATCCGGCCCAAGATAATAATTGGGCTATGGTCCAAGCCCTGCAGAATAGGAAGGGTGAAAGTGGTTTAGATTGTCAAATTGTCAATCCTGAAGGTGAAACATACAAACCTGTGCCTCAGGATATAGCGATTGAGAAAAATCAAGAAAGACTGGATTATATAAAATCGATAACTCACCTACCCAATGATGAAACCGTATCTGTCGGTGATCAGGTCGAATATCATTCTAAAAAATTTGATAGGGAAGATTTCGAGCTTTGGTTTTGAGGGGTGAATTTCAACCATTTTTACCTCGGTAATAGTGGCGCTGATCCTTTGGGGAGTTGGACGAAGCGCGTTAATTAGCGTCTGCCTGATCGTTCAGTGGTCGTTTTGCTCTTCCTACGGATGTCTTGTAACCATGTTCATATTTGGCCCTATATCCCACCATCACTCAGGAGTTAGTGGATTGTTGCTGGATGACCTGCAATTTAATGCCCTACTTCGCCCGATCAGGGTTCATCGGAGATCCCAACACACAACAAAANCCACCGATGAGGCAACTCCCATTAGGCGGGGATTTGTCGTAGCGGCTAGCCACGCGGAGGTATTAGAATATTGCCTCAAGCCCCCCGTTCGACAGCCGGCGGTCGCTGGCATTCGGTCCTGTCGGGTTCTCTAGGGCTGATCGGCGGTATTCGCCTTGAGTATTTTCAGTGCTTCAGGTGTTCCTGTTTTCTCTAATAACTTGGCCACATTGGTACGAACTGCTGGATCCTCGTTCTGCAATGCCTGTTTCAGAACGGTTAGCACTGACTCAATTGCTTCAGGTGTACCAATCNGTATTAAAGCGTTGGCCGCATTGGCACGGACTGTTGGATCCTCGTTCTGCAATACCTGTTTCAGAACCGGCAGTACTGACTCAATCGCTTCAGGAGTACCGATCCGTATTAAAGCGNTGGCCGCATTGGCGCGAACTGTTGGATCTACGTCTTGTAGTGCCTGTATCAAAGCTGGTACAGTGTCTTCTAATGCTTGAGCCACCTCAGTTGGATTAGCCCGTCCAAATGCCTTTCGATTAGATTTCAAAAATTCCTGTGTCGCATTTTCTACCTTCCACAATGCCATTATGGTTTCGGGATCCTCTGATCCGATCCTCCCTAATACCTCTGCCGCACTAGCACGAAACTCTGACTTCTTGTCTCGCAATGTTTGTATTAGATNNGGCAAGGCCTCTTTTCCTATCAACACAAATGTGTCTGCCACAAGAGATTTTACCGATGGATTCTGCAAGGCCTGTATTAGGGAAGGTCCAGCCTTTTCTCCTATTCCACCTAATGCTAGCGCCACACCAGTACAAACCTCTGGATTATTATTATCTTCTAGCGCTTGTATCAATGCGGGTACGGCCTTTTCTCCTATTTTTCGCAACTCACGCATTGCACGACTACGAGGTGTCGTACCTTTAAATACTGGTGTTTTACGCCCCAAATCTTGGATTAGTCTCTGAATCTTTTGTTCTTGACTGCAACCGATCAAAACTAACAAACAAACGAGNAGCATATAGCTAACCGACTTCAAAACAAAGTTTTTCACTTCAACCCCTCCAAATAGATAATGCAAAATTATTATACCATGTAGTTAGACTTTGAATAGGATGTCTGTAAGCGTTAAGAAGCATGGTGCCTCGGTGAAACCCTAGGTTCAAGTGAATCGGCGTAACCTACCATCTGGAACCTCTCATTTGAAATTCGGGTTGGTAAAAAGATTCATATTCGTTATCGAAGAAGCCAATTCGGCAAAGGCTCTCAGATGACACGTTGTTCTGGTGTTCAGCAACTTTTCCCTTCGCCTCTTGGGGAGGCGTTTCCAGTTTCAGCGACTTTTTAACTCTCTGCTGAAGATTGGCTTCGGCTTTGTCGATTTCAGGCGACTCAGTTAGATCAGTTGTAGAAATATCGATTGTTGACGCAACTGGTTCAGCCGGTGTTGGTTAATGATGATGTTCGGAGGGTAAATTCTCCACTCCAGGGTTTCTCCTCCAGTGGTCANCCCGGTTGATCACCGATGGTCAGGCCAACCAGAGGCTCTATCCATCGAGGTTCGGACCACACGGTTGCTTCGATTTCCCCTGGCTAACATGAATTAGACCGAATAAGCGACAGAGCCGTCCTCACGAAGCAAGGTTTCCGCCGTATTCATCGGCTGAAATGGGGTTCGGGCGAGCAGATCTAGATCCAGTTCAACACCAAGCCCCGGGGCTTCGGGAATCGGAATGTATCCCCCGTTCCTCTGGTAGCAGGTGGTAAAAAAGGCGTATTGGTCAGATTCGTCGTCTTTGGTGTATTCCTGGGTGATGAAGTTGGGGATACAAGTATCGAGATGAAGAGAAGCAGCAGTGATTAAGGGGCCGAGGAAATTGTGTGTCACCACAGCACTGTGATAAGATTCAGCGATGGCCGCAATCTTTTTGCAGTGGCTGAGTCCACCGGCCAAGGCTACATCTGGGCGGACATACTGTGGGCCCCCGTGTTCTAACAGTTCACGAAATTCCCAGATTGTCGTCAGCCGCTCACCGTTGCCGATGGGAATATTGATCCGTTTGGCCATTTCCGCCTGCGAGATAACGCTATCGATCTGGATTGGATCTTCAATAAAGTAGAGGTTATATTCGGTCAGGGCCTCGGCCAGGGCGATACTGTTCATCGGCGTTAGCTTGCGATGAACTTCGGCAATTAGATCCAGTTCAGCCCCACCGCCTTCACGTGCCGCTGCCACTATCTCACAAACCGACTTAATCATCTGGTCTTGTGTCATATCCTGGTAGCCGTCGAGCAGTGGATCGAACTTGATGGCGGTGAAACCTTCGGCTACCGCCTCTTTTGCCGCTTGGCGCATAGCTTCGGGTGTGGGTTGATCCGCNAGCAGATGCAAGCGTATTTTGTCTCGACAGTTACCACCCAGCAGTTCCCAGACCGGCACGCCAAAATGCTTGCCCTTAATATCCCATAGCGCGATATCGATCGCGCTGATAGCGCCTGAGAGTGCGTTCCCCTTAAAAGGGCTCATTCNATGCAGATACTGCCAGTGGTGCTCGATCCGGAGTGGATTCTGACCGATCAGGTATTGTTGNAAACGTTTCACNATTGCTTCCACCGCTTCCGGGTAACCCCAGTAGGCGGTCTGTCCCAACCCGCTGATACCATTGTCGGTGTGGATCTGTAAAATGTATCCGTTACCTGCTAAAAACGAATCGATGCGCTCAATCTTCATGTGTATGCCTCCCNTATTNTGATTCTTCAGTTGTCGTTTCTTCAGTCTTTTTAACCACCAGGCAACGCGCGATAATGTCGTGAAGGGTCTGCCGGCGACTGGTGGAAAGTACCATCACATAACCGTAAAAGAGGGTACAGGCTGAAATTATTTTGGCAAAATGGCGAACCGTTGCCCGCGCCAGCGTAATTGGCTGGCCCTCCAGATCCGTGACTACCAACCCCATTATCCGTTTGCCCAAAGTGGCCTGGCTCTCAGAACTTTCCAGAAAGGTGAAGTAGAGCCACTCAAGGGCGATCGGAACCAGCGACAGNGTTAACCGCTCNTGTGGCGTGAGTGATTGTAACACCTGAACCATCTCCGCCAGAGAAGACCATTCCAGTTTCCCCGGCGGAATACCGATCGCAATCCACGCTAGGCGGACAACCCCCTGCATCAAAAAGCCATCGATTAGAAAAGNAATTACCCGCCGCCAAAAAGTCCGATTGTTCCCTGTCTTTTCGTCTGTATCTTGCATCGGACCTACAATGGCATTAGCGAAGATCGATCTTCGGCTTCTGATTCGGTGGTGAGAGGACGGTTCTCAGCAAAAGTTAACCCCTTGTGCCGTTCCAGTTTAACACGATCATGGTAGCAGCCGTCGTCTCGATTGTAGTACAGCGCGCAGGCACCGTCTGTATGACAGATATTGTAGTCGGTATCACCCGGCAGAGAGATAAAAATCTGGTTCTGATGCGATTTCAGTATGTCACCAAATATATCGTAGGTGTATCCAACATGCCGGGGATGGTCGGTCAGCTTAGCGAAAATTGGTGACTCTTCTACGACATTCCCCTGACCGAAAAAATTACCCTCAGTATAACGACTGGACTGCGATGTTAAGGGTTCAATAGCATCNAGGTATGCGTCCGACTCTTGATCGGTTAAGGCGTTCGCGACGAAAACAGTATCATCGCGGTTGAAAGTATCCCCCTGTTCTAACGTAAATCCGGCAAGGGTGGTAGGGTATGTCATCTGTCCAGCACCTCAAACCCAAGGGTTAAAAAAATGGAGGGGCGCCCAATCTGTTTATTGNTCAGTTGCATCGGTATGTATAGATCTCCTCTAAATCGAAACGGTTGATTTTATCAGTATATTGACCATCTTGGTAGTTGTCAAGAGGGTTGTGATCTGACCCGGTTTCCAANGGGNAGATCATAAGATCTGAAAAATGTTTTGCCCTAAATAAGAAATACGAGTAAAATGTAGGTAGGAGTCAACAGTTTGGTGTTCTGTTGGCTCAAGATTACCAAATGGACACCTTTCGGATCCATACTCTTGATGGCTATAGACTGGAAAAGTAGAGGAGAGTCTAATGCACATTACCTCAGCACAGTGGGAATATTTTGACCGGGAGGGTTACGTTCGGCTCGGTCAGGTGGCTAGCGACAGTCAGTTGGCGGCTATGCAGCAACGAATCGACGATATTATGCTCGGTACCGCTCCCGTCGATTATAGTCAAATGGCGATGCAACTGGATAGGGACCCCGGCACGGGCAAGCCCGGTCCCCAGAGCAGAGGCCATAAAGGNGCTACCCTATCGTACCGTAAGATCCAGCAACTGGAGTTTGACCCGATCTTCCTGGAATACATGAAAAATCCGATTTTTGAGGAGATCTGCCAACGAACTTATGGGGTCGGGGCTCCGGTCAACTGTTTTCGGGCTATGTTTATGAACAAGCCGGCCTATGAAGGCACCTATCTGGTGTGGCATCAGGATCGNTGGACCAACCTGGATCGGGATCCCCAAATTACGATTTATACGGCACTGGATCCTGCTACTGTTGACAACGGTTGTGTCCATATTATTCCACGATCCCATCAAACCCTGATCAACTCATCACACGGCTCCGGTTTCCTAACCGATGAACAGATCGANGAGGTGGCGATGAAAGCTGAACATCTACCGTTAGAGCTATCGGCGGGTGAGGTAGCCCTTTTGCACAACTGGACACTGCACAGTTCCAGTATCAACCAGACCGAGATTCCACGTCGCGCTTTCAGTATCTGTTACATGGACGGTGAAACCCAGGTCAAAGGCGGCGGAACATATACGCGTATTTTCGGCCAAGGAGCGCTAACACTTGAGCAACTCCAGACCCGTTGATGGACTACCGATCCGGCGGATGGGGCGTACTGGGATGACGCCAGCTGCACTCGGCCTAGGAGCAGCCTGGCTAAACCAGTGTTCAGAATCTGAGACGATTTCGACCATCCTTCGGGCTATTGAACTGGGGATCAACTATATCGATACCTACCCCGGTCACAACGAAGAGCGATGGGGGAAAGCCCTGCAAAACGGGCNGCGGGAGCAGATCTACCTGCAGGCCAAAGTCGGAACCCATCCGCAACGCCGTAAAGATTTTTCGGTCGAAGGAACACGTTGGAGTGTAGAGCAGAGTTTNCGCAGTTTGCAGACNGATTATCTGGATNCGGTACTGATCCATGACCCGATTCAGATCGAAGATGCGATTGCACCAAATCGAGCCCTGGATGAACTGGTTCGGATGAAAGAGGCGGGCCTGATTGGCAGTATCGGTCTGGGCGTTCGCCCACACGACTTCCACCGCTCTGCCATCGAGACCGGGCAGATTGACATCATCCTGACCTTTCTCGATTACACCCTGCTGGATCAGTCAGTGGCGGAGACCACTCTACCTCTAGCCAGACAACANGATATCGGCATCATCCTGGCCAGCGTCTTTGGTATGGGGTTGCTAACCGGCCTCGAGCCCGATCTTGAGTCGGACCGGCGTCGGCATCCAGATCGAGAGCCGATTGCCCACCGGCTCTGGCAGTGGTGTCAAACTGAGGGAATTAACATCCGGCACCTGGCCATGCAGTTTTGCCTGCAAGCGCCCATCGACGGTATCGTGATGTTCGGTCCATCTAGCATTCAACACGTTGAGGAGGCNGTTCAGGCGGCAAAGGCTGATGTTCCCCTCCACATCTGGCAAGAGTTGGAAACCGAATTCGGCATTAAGCTGGGGGCGGGTTTCGACCATGCGTAAGTGCGAGTGAAGGCATAAGGAAATCTAACGAATAAACGCCGGAAGTCGGCGTCTGCCCGGTCGAACCGATCGGAAAGGATAATAGCGTTATTGACCGTCTGGATAGCGGTCGACTGGTTGAAAATGGAGCGTATCAGTGCCGATACAGTCAAGGTGGATCCCACCAGACGGCAGAGGCGTTGGCCACACCGATTATCAGGGTTAGAAATATNGATCAATTAAAAGAGGCCCCGACACCTTTGCAGATTGAGGTGATCGAAGAACTGTCGCCACAGGTTTCGGTATTATTACCATAACTACCGTTGGCCACCGACCGGTTAGAAGAACGGGCCGGCTAAGCGGATAGCGTAACAATTATCAATTATTAACTACTATTATTTATTAACGTACGGAGTTTATCTACCATGAAGTTTGCTTTCATGACTTTTTCATGTCCCGACTTGAACCTGGATCAGCTTTTGGCCATGGCGCAAGAGTTTGGCTATGACGGGATCGAACCCCGCATCAGTGCTAACCATCAACATGGAGTAGAGTTTGAGATAACAGCCGATCAGCGGGCGCAAGTTAGGCAGAAGGCCGACGATTACGGAGTAGCGATGGCCTGTGTGGCCACCTCCTGTCGTTACGCTGACCCCAACAGTCAGGAAGAGATGGTGCAGGATACTCACCGGGCCATCGATCTGGCCGCCGATATCGGTGCCTCACGGATTCGCGTTTTTGGCGGTCAGTTAGGCCAGGGTTTAAGTCGCCAACAGGGGATCGACCTGGTGGCGACGGCATTGGCATCAGTCGCCGATCATGCCGCCGAACGGGGAGTTGCTATCTGTGTGGAAACCCACGACGATTGGTGTAATCCGGTTGACGTGGCCACGGTTATGCAGGCTGTCGATCACCCCAATATTGCTGTTAATTGGGATATCATGCACCCTGTGCGCCGTCAATTTTCCAGTATCGAAGAATCGTTCGAGATATTGCGTCCTTGGATCAAACATCTGCATATTCACGATGGTGACGCAGACAATCAATTGGCGCCGATCGGCACTGGCCAAATCGATCATCAACAAGCNATGCAGTGCTTAGCGTCTATCGACTACGAAGGATATCTCAGCGGCGAATGGATCGGCTGGTCGGATCCCTATCGAAACCACCTCAAGCGAGAATTGGAAACACTGCGCCAATATCAAGCTGAAATCAAGAAGTATCCAGGCTAGAAAGCTGAACTCAGTCTTCAGTATCAGATCCAGAGAAATTCCTGATTTTCACCCCTGACCCCGATTTGGCGGGGACAGCCAGGAACAAATATAGGAGAATTGAGATGACAGGCCATACCCCCAATAAGGGTCGGGGACAAGTTTTATGGGCGATTATGGGGGTAATGGCACTTGTCATTGTGGCGGGTAGCGTTCATATTCTCAATCTTCAACGCCAAATTGATGAATCTGTTGCTACTCAAATAGACAAGCCGGTTGATCAACCGGCGGATCCTAAAAAGACAACAGTTCAGATCAATAATTTTCAGCCACAGGGTGTTGTTTCCCAGCATACCAACTTTGCGATCATCTTCTCGGCACCGGTGGTCGATACTACTCTGATCGGTCAGGATCTGACCGATCCACTCCTCCGTTTTAACCCTGAAGTGACAGGCAAAGCGCGCTGGAGTTCAGAAAATCAGCTTAAATTTTTCACCGAAGAGGTATTGCCACCATCCACTGCCTTTACTGTTAAGATATTGGCAACCGCTGTTGATAATGAAAAGTTTAGTCTGATCGGTGAAACTCGCTTTGAGTTTTCCACCAAAAGAATCAGCGTCAAAAACGCAGACTTGCGCTTTGAATATCAGTCCAAGAAAGCCGTTCGGGCTAAATTGATAGGGAAAGTCGAGTTCAACCATCCGGTCGAGATCGAAACATTCCGACAATTCACCAGCGTTAGATACAATCGTAATTCAAAAGTCGACGCCGAAGGGCACATCGGATTTCAACTGGTTTATCCTGTACCGACTGCGGATAGTAATCTCGTTAGCACAGTCTTTGACTTTGAAACAGTAGAGTTAGAACGTGGCGATAAAGATCAGCACTTAGTGTTACGGATTGAAAAAGGGTTAAAACCGGTGGGAGGCCATCTAGGTTTGCAATTTGACTATACTTCGGAGTTGGCACTGCGTAGTCGGGGTGAATTGGTAATTGAAAACGCGTTCCCCTCCGAGGGCAATACAGGCCAATACCTGCAGATTGAATTCAACACAGATGTTGAACCGGAGAGCCTGAAGCCGTTCATGCAGATTCGTCCGGTTGGCAATCAGGCATTATCGACTCAGGATCTGCAGGTCACCTCTCGCTATCGCCGCACGCTGTATGTTCAAAGTTCTGCTTTCAAGCCGGGCAACCGTTACCGGTTAGAGATTCTCAGTGGACTAACTGCTGTGGACGACACTCAACTGAAGAAAACTTTCCAGCGGACAGTCGAGTTCGCCCACCTGAATCCGAGTCTGCACTTTTTAGGCGACGGAATGTATCTGGCGCGCGATGGGCAGATGAATGTCGGTTTAGCCACCATCAACGTGGAAAAGGTGCAATTGGAGATCTATAAAGTTTTTCTCAACAACGTCAACTATCTGGCCTATCGAGGTTGGTCGCAATGGACAAGCCGCGAGTTAGGTCAGATGATATTGAGTAAGGAACTGGAGATCACTTCGGTTAAAAACGATCAGGCGGTTACCCCGATCTCCTTAGCCAACTATATCGATGCAGGGCGAAAGGGCATCTTCCTGGTCAAAGCCCGAAAATCAGACCAGCGATGGTTGGATGCCACGCGATGGTTGGTGGTAACCGACTTAGGCATTATCGCCAAACGATCGTCGGACGAACTGCAGGTCTGGGTCAACTCGTTGCAGTCACTGAAACCGGTGTCCGGTGTAACGGTTAAACTGGTCAGCAAAAATAATCAGACCTTGCTAGAGGGTAAAACCGACGCCCGGGGATATGTCAATTTCACCAACGTTAAACAAAGAATCGAAGGATTTGAGCGGTTTCTAATTACAGCCCAACAGGGAGAGTTAGAAACAGGTGATGATTTCTCTTTCATTCAGTTGGATAAGACGCGGATTTCGTTGACCGATTTCAGGGTGGGTGGCGCCCCCTACTTGGCCGACGGATATGAGGCCTTCCTGTATTCAGACCGCGGCATCTATCGTCCAGGTGAGAGGGCCAACCTGGTGGCCGTGGTCCGGGATCAGAAGAATCTGCCGCCGCCACCGTTTCCGATGCTAATGCAGGTGCTAGGCCCGGAGCAACGGATTTTCCGCGAAATGAGATTCCAACCAGGTGTGCTCGATTGGCAGGGTAGCAGCGAATTTCAGTTGGATTTACCGCCTTACGCCAAGACCGGCGGCTATACGGCCAGGTTAATGGTGGCCGGGAAAGAGATTGGTCGGCAACTGTTTCGGGTGGAGGAGTTCATGCCTGATCGGATTAAGGTCAAGGTAGAGACACCGCAGTTGGCTTACCAACTGGGCCAGGAGCTAACAGTAGAGGTAGAGGGGGTCAATCTGTTCGGGCCACCGGCAGCCGGCTTCAAGACCGCGGTTGTCTGCGATATCGAAGCCGACGACTTTCGTCCCACCGATTATGCCTCTTTCACCTTTGGTGATCCTGAGCGATCTTTCAAAAGACAACGGCTAAATCTGGGTGAATCTGAACTGGATGAAAACGGAAAAGGCCTCTTCTTACTCAGTCTACCAGCCGTCATTGATGCCTCTTCGTCACTGAAAGGCATTATCAGCAGCACGGTGAGCGAACCGGGGGGCCGGGCGGTTAGTGCCTACAAACGGATCACCATTCATCCCTATACCCACTATGTTGGTCTGAGAGCCGCCTTCGATGGTTATGCTCAAATGAACCAGCCGGCCAAGATCGAGTTTGTGGCTATCGATCAAGAGGAGCAACCAGTAGTAGGTCGCAATCTGCAGATCCAGGTCTTCAAGTTACAGTGGCACTCGATTCTCCGTCGAGATGACCGCGGTCGATATCGTTACCAGTCGGAAAAACAGCCGTATGAACTAAAAACCGAGCCGCAAACGTCAACCGATGGCATCGGTAGCTACACCTTTGTTCCCAGCGAGTATGGTGAATATCGGGTGGTGGTACGAGATCTAGATAGCGGCAGTCGAAGTTCGATCGATTTCTATACCAGCGGATGGGGCTATTCGCCTTGGGCTATGGATAACCCAGATCGGCTGGATCTGGTGTTGGACAAAACAACCTACCGACCGGGAGAAACAGCGCAGGTACAGGTCAAAGCCCCCTTTGCTGGTAAACTGCTTCTAACGGTGGAACAGGATCGAGTCCTTGAGTGGTGGACGGTTTCGATGCCGCAAAACAGCACTACGGTTAAAGTGCCCATCAAATCCGGCTTTTCGCCCAACGCCTACATTTCGGCTATTCTGATTCGTTCGGTTCAATCGCTGGAGAAACACGCGCCGGCCCGGGCCTTCGGTGTGGTACCTTTTCGGATTGACGTCTCCTCCAAGCGGCTGCAGGTTGACCTGAAAGCACCGACGGAGAGCCGCCCCAATCAGCCGTTATCGGTCGATTACCGGGTTCAGGCCGGGTCGCCTGTTAAGTTGGAGCAGTGTCGTCTGACCGTTGCGGCGGTCGATGAGGGGATCCTGCAGTTGACTGACTTCCAAACCCCGGATGCACAGGCCTACTTTTTCCGCCAGCGCCGACTGGGTACCGTCTCTCATGACCTATATGCCAGCATTTTACCAGAGGTGGAGGCCGCAACCAGCCAATCCAGCACCGGCGGTGATGGTATCGAGGCTCAGCGCAAAAAGCGGCTCAGTACCACTAGCGTGCAGCGAGTCAAACCGGTCGCGCTTTGGTCCGGGTTAGTTGCGCCGGGTGCCGACGGTACCGGGTCTGTCACCTTCGACCTGCCTCAGTTCAACGGTAAATTGCGATTGATGGCGGTGGCTGTGCTAGACGATCACTTCGGCGCCACCTCATCTTTTGTCACCGTCAGAGATCTGATTGTGTTGACCCCAACTTTCCCTCGCTTCCTAGCGGGTGGAGATAGGGCCACTATACCAGTTCGTGTTTTCAATGGAACCGGTCGGGCAGCGAAGATCGAGGTTAATCTAACCGCCGGTAGTTTGGCACAGATTCAAAACAATTCCCTTCAGTCCCTAACCGTGGTTGAAAACAAGGAACAACAGATCGAGTTTGTGGTAGCAGCACAAAATGCCATCGGTGCCATCCAGTTTAATCTAACGGCCACGGATGGCGATGCCTACACAGCGATGGAGGTGGAAATGCCGCTTCGTCCGGCTGCTCCACTGATCACGCGTACTGGTACGGAGGAGATTGTGGCTGACCGACCCGGTACCTTTACACTACCAGCCGATCTTCTTCCCTCGACCGAACGATTCGAAGTCTCTCTATCCCCCTTCCCGATGATGCGATTAGCCGGAGGTATCTCGTATCTCCTCCGCTACCCGCACGGTTGTATAGAACAAACCACCTCCCGTGTCTTTCCACTGCTCTACTTTTCTGAACTAGCCCAGACGGTAGAACCAAAGCTATTCAAAGCGAACAAAGCCGATTATTTTGTGACCGACGGCATCGCCAAACTGGAGAGTATGATGATGCCGAATGGTTACTTTTCCTACTGGCCGGGTGGATCCTATACTAACCATTGGGGTAGCATCTACGCTTCGCATTTTCTGGTCGAGGCCAGGAAAGCGGGTTACCAGGTCTCAGATCGGGTTTACAATTTAATGCTGACCGGGCTTCGTCAGGAAACTCGCCGTGACTTCACCCTCGACTCCAATCGAAGGGTCAGTCACCGGAGGTCCGATGTACCCATGAGCGACCTGGAGAGGGTTGCTTATGCCTGTTATGTTCTAGCTGCGGCTCAGCAGCCTGAGACAGGTACCATGAACTACCTGAAAAGTCGTTATCTAACCGGTTATAGCCTGTATCAGTTAGCAGGATCTTTCGGCCAGGTGGGAAATCCAACGGTGGGATTGGCCATGATCCCGGCCACAGCGCCTGCTGCGGACAACCGACGTGAGACCGGCGGCAATTTTAATTCGCCCATCCGCTCCCAGGCCATCATGCTGGATATTCTGTCAGAACTGAGTCCCAACCACGCCTCGGTGCCGACTTTGGTTAAGAGCCTGATGGACTCCGTTTCCAATAACAATCGATGGCACACGACCCAGGAGAATGCCTTTGCTTTCCTGTCCCTAGGCAAGATCTTGAAACAACAGGCCAGTTTGGGCTACACGGGAACTATGGAAGTCAACGGTCAAACCTACCAACGCTTCAACGATCAGAACTATCATTACGGTAAGGATAATTGGTCCGGGGCTGAAATTGGGGTGCAGATAGAGGGGGACGGAAAGTGTTATCTGCGCTGGGTGGCGGAAGGAATTCCATCTGATAGCGAGATCGAGCATTTCGATAAAGGGATCCAGGTCCGTCGTCGGTACCTGACTGAAGATGGAACGCCGATTACCGACAACCGTTTCCCGCACGGTTCCCTGGTGGTGGCCGAGATTACAGTCAAAGCCCTAGAAGAGAGTCTGGACAACGTGGTCGTGACCGATGTCTTACCTGCTGGGTTTGAAATCGAGAACCCGCGGATCGAATCCAGAGCTGGTATTCCGTGGATTCAAGACCTGAATTTCACCCCCAGCTATATTGATATTCGGGACGATCGGTTAATTTTCTTTGGTTACTTCAAGCAGAATCAGCAGACGAAGTTCTACTACGCTCTACGGGCGGTAACCGAAGGTCGGTTTGCCTTACCACCTGTGGCCGCAGAGGCTATGTACGATCCATTCAAATCTTCTGTCTGGGGAAGTGGGTCAATCGAGGTCGTCGATGCAGATCCCAGTCCTGAGCCAGAGAAATGATCCCCTTCGCGGCTTCCGACTGGAGGGCACCTTCGGTAGTCCCCGTCAAAGTCAATAGATGGGCAATTTTCTATCTGTTGCGACCGTTCGGCGAGAGGATGAAACGAGCAAACAAAGTCAGCGAGAATGGTTTGACGATGACTCCTCCTGAGATCCCAGAGATAATATCAATTCTATTTATATTCTCGCCTCAAGGTTAAATAACACAGATCCTCAATCCAAAGAGTTTCTGATGATCTCCCAGGTTTATTCCGAAGAAAATTAAAGTCGATTCTCATCCCTAGCAAGGAGTGGCAACCATTTCCTACAGCTAAAGATCGTGATGCTTGGCCGAATCTTTCCAGACAGATCCGTCAGGTTCATAAATCGAAAAGGTTCTTACATCTTTGGAATGCCCTAATGACACGCCGACAACACTATCAGACGGCCTCCAGAAGGATCCACAATTACCACTGTCATAACAGATGATCCGAGGCAGTTAGTAATAAGTGGGCTTCACTAGCCCCCCTCCGTGCTTACTGTATACTTCGCCTCAAGAAGTCTAAGATATCGGGAGGCATGGGCGAGTATGAAACCAGAGTGGACAAAAAATGGCATGTCTCAGTGGTGGCGAAGGCTTGAACCTATTTGGAGGTGTATGATGCGAAAGTTTTGCTGGATGTTGTTGGTATTGTTGGCCTTTTCAGTTTATGCTGAAGACGAAAAAGTAGTGGTTGTCGGAAGTGCGAAGGAGTTAAAGGGGATT
>PACG01000113.1 GCA_002699335.1 Candidatus Poribacteria bacterium | reverse complement strand
TTGCAGACTGTGATTGGGCGAATATGAGCATGGTTAACGGCTATCGTCATATTCGCCTGTAGTGTTATATAGTTAGCCGCAAAAAAGTCCGGGAATTTTCTATTGAACTACGTCGCTTTTAAGATCTGTAACTTCGTTCCCACCGATTGCCTGAGCATGGCTTTGTGTTCTGCCGATGATCAATCACAAAATTCCAGAATCAAACCTGTAGAATCGGAGAGGCCTTCATCATAGGTATTGTTAATCATCCTCTTTTTCAGACATCTCCAACAGCCTTCGATCAGGTTCAGATTTGGCGAATATGTCGGCCAAAATATTGCCCCGATCCGAGATGCCAATAGCCATCCTTTACAGCTTCATTTTTATCGTGGTGGGTATGATCTATAATTACATCAATCCCGGATTTATGAGGATAGAAATCTTCCATATTTTGGCATACATCCATGCTCGCATCGGCATTAATTGATGTCTAATTTTGGATGATGATATCTCGGCTGATTGGTTTATAGGCCCCATTCAAATGACAGCCTGTGCGCCCGAAATTAGTCAGTACCTCTTGCTTTTTCCCAACCTTAATCCCTGCTTTTCCCGTCTGTAGATTATGGTTGGGACGTATCCCAGCCACAAATATAATGCTTTCGTCTTCCAGCCGTGTCTATGTTAATGCCTTGTTTTCATTATTGAATCACGCTGGTTGTTCCAGATCCATTTTGGCGACAAGTATACTCGTATCTTTATCGGTAAATCCCAGTTGGTGTAACCGGGCGATGGCACCACTTTTTAATAGGTAAGCCCAAATTTTGTTGGGATGAAATGTCGAATTTCATTGGTCTCAGAGAGCAACTTAGAGTCCACATAGTGGCTGACTACCGGTCGTTGTTTCTGGTTCAATTTCCCTTCATATCCCGGGCCATGGCGGTTCGGAAACAGGCCAATGTTTTTTCGTTGCAGGTAGTGATTTTCCCATCGGCGGACGGTGTTTTCTTCAATTGACAATAGTACCTCTGTTTCAGCTAGCGTATACCCTTTGCCTATCAGCATCACCTTGATTTCATCCCTTCTTTTCCATCCTTGGCCTTTTCCAACTCTTTTAAGTGCTATACCATCATGTTTACTATTGTCTTAGATCATGGGTCTTAAAACGCATGAATTTTTGATGATGTTTCCACTATTCTTTTTTGGATTAGCTATAATAGAATCAATTTATACCGCTCATTTCGCCTTCTGCTACCGATAATGGGCAGATTTACCATTTCTAATGGATGTTAATCGAAGGTGAACAGGTAACTGATAAACCTTCTAGTTGGTATCTATTCGACAGACAATTTCTCCTCCTACCACCGTTAGTAGGTTGTGGGCTTCTGGTTGGCAAATCTGTTCCAAAATTGACTCTATCGTACCAATTGTCTGCGCTGGTAAACTAACGGCAATCAGATCGGCCTGCCAACCTTCCTCCAATCTACCGATTTTTGACCAGCCTAGTGATTTAGCCCCGTTGACCGTCAGCATCTCGAGGATTTGCGGCCTTGGCAGATCCAGATCGAACAACACTTTTAGTTCGTCTTTCATGTCTAGCGACCAATTGCTAGCTAGGCTATCCGTGCCAATGGCGAGATTAATCCCGGCTGAAATCAACCGCTGAACCGGGTGGTCCTGGTGATGGAAGTATTGATGGCTACGGGGGCAGAAAACGACGCTTGATCGGGAATCAGCAATCAAACGGATATCGGTCTCAGATAGATAGTTACAATGCACCAGTTGTGGCTGCGCTTTTAAAACCCCGAGTTGATCCAGGTAGGCGATCGGACTAATCCGCGGTAGTATCCAGTCGTGGTGAGGAATACCGAACCGATCCAGCAATTCGATGAAATCACCGTTTCCATATTTCAGAAACTGGATTTCGGCTTCGGTTTCTGAAATGTGCGTCGAGAGATGCAGATCGTGTGCTTGAGCTAACTCCAAGCTATGCTGATATCGTTCTAATCGAGTCGAATAAGGCGCATGTGGCGTAATAGCAGGTCGATAGCGATCGGTAACAGGAAATGATAGTTGAATCAATTGTTCGATTCGCTCTGCGTACTCACTTTCCAGCACCGGGTTGAAGCCAAGGGTTTCATAAAAAACGACCATCCTCAAAGGAGAAGATTTCAGCGCCATCAATCCATCTAGGGATTGATGGATATTACCGATAGTAGTTGTTCCTGCCATCAGACTCATCTGAATACCGTCGGCAATTGATTGCTGAATCCAGTCTGGTTTCCGTCTCTGTTCAGCGGTTGCAATCTGCCAGATCCAGTCGATGAATCGGTTTNTCTGCTNGGCCAGGTCGTGCAGGTTGGTCAGTTCCAGATGNGTATGGGCGTTAACCCAACCNGGCATGATAACGGCNGATCCCATATCTAGCACNTTATCTACCGGGAATGTGGCGGAAATCTCTGCCCAGGTACCAACTGCAACCACTTTCGANTGGCACAAAAAAACCGCACCGTTTTCGTTCACGGTGCGGCTGTCAGNCACGATNTATTTAGCGCGGACAATCATGGGTTAACAGATTTATTCATCTGACCCGGTACNATCTNCGCCTNTATTTTCACTTTCATTACTATTTTCATCCTCTGAAGGCGGTGGCGCGTCATCTTTCAGATCGGCAGAAGGTTTGAAAAGCTGATTATATTTGTACTTGTAGACTGAGAATATCTGGTCNTGATCCAGGGGTTTGACCTGATGCTTCCCATCTTTCTCTTCTGCNGCCATCAAAATGCGCGTNGAACCGTCATTCAAGGTAACNGTAATCTTCTCTTTACTCTCAAATGGATTTTCCGTATCAGCCTCCACGAAGTCGTCGGTTTCATAGGAACTGATATTGTTAAGGATGGTGTCGAGTGTCGTCTGTTTAACGGCCGANGTTTCCGGTTGTATCATTTGCCACTTGCTATCGTCGCCCATTTTNAGTTCAACAACTTCTGANGCCAACTCAATCAGCAGATGNGTNATNTCACCTTTATTAAAATCGAAGATCTTGCGNTTTCGCCAAGAGCGAGTGCCTTTATCGAAGTTGGATTGACTAAGATCTTTGCCGATATAGACTTTTTGTGATCCATCTTGCCGGATGTAGGTGTTGAAGAAATCTGGCGTGTTCTTACCGACGAAAAAGTGGGCTAACAGTTTCTNGTTCTCATCTTGAAACTTNGCTTCTACCCCGGANGCATCTACTTCAAAGTCAGCCTGTTTCTCTGGATTTTTAGAGACNANATCCAGTACCTTTTGTTGATCAACCTTCTCCAACAGTGTCTTAATTTCTTCCTGNTCAGCTGGATAATCGTCCATCGACGCNACTAACCACTGTGTTCCCGACTTACGNAGNACGGTCGTTTCATCATTAGCTATGATCTCGATCTGTGCCACTTTATCTCCCGCAGTTTCAGCAGTGATATCCGGAAACATTTTNTTCGCTTGCTCAGACTTTTTTTCATACTGCTGTTGTTTTTCGCTACGATCAACAAAGAACGCAATCGCTAACATAANAAACAAAATGAAAACAAAACCNATCAATTGCTGCTTCAATTTCATATGGATAATTCCTCCTTATAATATGGGTTGTTATTAGACTCGGCCGTAAGTTTCGACCATTCTTTTAGCGCGCATCCGGAAGAAATACCGAAACAGGCCAAATAACGCCACCATCAATGGAATTACTCCGATACAGAGAATTTTGATTGCTAGACGGGTAAAGGCGTTTGGCTCTTCCTTGAAGGTTCGGTCACTAATGCGTTTAGACCGAATCCCGATTAGCTCACTACCCAACGTAATATAATCGATGCTGTTTTGAAGGAAGGTAATCCCGTCCAGGCGTTGTTGCCGGAGAAACTGAGAGGTGCCAACCACTACGATTTGCGTCGGTTGACTTTTATTAACGGTTTTCCGGTCTTTATCCTTGTCATCGGGTGGTTCGTCCCCATCGGAGGTAATTTCGGGAATCTCCTGGCCTTCGTAAAAGCTGGCAAACTCACCAGACAGCAGAACGGCTACCGGATAAGCATCTTTGACCGATGAGGGTGGTGTGAACATCCGGGTTGGATCTAAACTGTACGGGGCTTGCGCTGTCCAGGCTTGTGTGCTGGTCTTAGCCAGGTTTGTTACCTCGATCCCCTCTTTAGTCACCACAGACAGACTACTGGCCCATGGCAGTACCAAGCTGTCCATCCGACCCGTAATCACACTCTCGGCAGGGAAGCCTTCACTGGCTGCCCCTGCTGAATACTGATAACTTTTTAAGATTTTGATAAAATACGGGTATGGGCGCGTAATGGTCATGAAGCCCCCCTGAGAGTAGGTTAGACTATCGTGAGATATATCCTGCACCAGGTTGTTACCCAGTTGAATTCCATAGTGAGCCAGCAGATCTGATAATCCGGTTGAGAGTGGCGTAGCTTGAATTGAGCCTTGGGGCATTTTAATGGCATCGACTAAAAAGACTGCTTTGCCACCATTCATCAAGTATTGGTCGATTTCATATTTCTCTCGAGCCTGCAGTGGCGTTTGTGGACCAGCAACAACCAGGGTCGAAACATCAGAATCGATTGCGCTCCCATCGCTGACATCAACTTTGCGAACGCTATATTGCTTGTCTAACTCACGCTTTAGTACCTCGAACCCCTGACCATAAACGTCAACTTCGTCGTGGCCTTCCAGAAAACCAACTGTTTTGGTCTCTTTGCGCGTTGTTTTCAAGATAGCTGATGTCAGATCGTATTCCAGTGTAGTCGTCTCTCGAATCACTGGAATCACCTCTTGTTTATCTCCATAGACAATGGCCAAGCCCATGTAAGCGTTCCTGACTTCGATTTTGTCTTTCTCACGAACTTGCACCTGAATTTCGGGGATGCCTTTCATTCGCAATTTCTGTTTCAGGTCTTCATCATCACTAGGGTTGATAAACTCGATCTGCAGATCGCCATCGGCAAAGGCATCGTATTCGTCAAGCATATCTTGAACTTCATCTTTGATCAATTTGATTTGATCGGGAGCATCCGAGAAATAGGCTTCAATTCTAATAATGTCATCGAGTTGACCAAGCAACTTCTTGGTCGATTTAGAAATAGTGTATCGTTTACTCTCTGTTAAATCGAAGCGGACAAATGAGCGTTTGGAAAAATAGTTGGCAAAAACTAGGATCACAAACATAATAACAGCCAAAGCCAACGTATTTGAACTGTAGAGAAGACTTCGTTTTATTGACATCTAACTTACCTCCACCGCTTACTTTCAACCGACAAAACGCTGAGATAAAGGAAAAAACCAATGACCGAAAAATAGTAGATCAGGTCTCTGGAATCGACCACCCCACGGGTGATACTGTTAAAATGATAGGATAACCCAAAGTCGCGGAGCCAAGGAACAAAACCTATTACCAACATAGAAAAACTAACAATAATACCGACCACGAAGGCAATAACCTGGTCTGAAGTGAAGGTCGAGGCACACAAGCCAATGGCAATGTAAGCCGCACCGACCAGTATTAATCCTAAATAGCTGGTAAAGATCTGCCCATTGTCAGGATTTCCAAGGGAATTCAGAGTTAGTGGAAGTGGAAATGAGAGAATGATCATTAAGACCAAAACCAGGAAAGAGGCTAAGAACTTTCCTAACACGACTTCGTGACTGCGAATCGGCAGGGTCATCAATATTTCCACCGTTCCCATTTTCTTTTCTTCAGCCCACAGTCTCATGGTCATAGCAGGAATAAAGAATAAGAACAACCACGGCATCAGGCTGAAAAAATAGGTCATTTCGGTCTGTTTTCGCTCGAAGAAAAAACCGAGCCAGAAAAACAGCCAGGCTGAAACTGCCAAATAGGCGATGATGTTGAAGTAGGCCACCGCAGAATTAAAATAACTGCCAGCCTCTTTCTTAAAGATAACAAAAGTATTTTTCAACTGCTAACTCCTTCCAATTGAGTCTCACTTTGCGTCAGTTGTAAAAAAATATCTTCCAAGTCTACCGCTTTAGGTTGCAAAGAGACCAGAGACCACTGGTTTTCATAAGCCATTCTCGATAGTTCATCACAGGTTTGATGCCCCTTTTCAGAGACAACTTCGTATGATGAAGCCGTTTCGTCTAAACTCTGAATTTGCTTAAAGTCTTGAACGAAACTAAGTTGGTCTAGCTTAGTTTCAATCTCTGTATGATCGCCTTGAAAGGCAACTTCGAGGTACTGTCGGTCTTGTGTTCTCTGCTGCAACTCATCTGGGGTTCCATTAGCTACCAACTTACCGTTACTGATAATCAATACCCGGTCACAGGTGGCGGCTACTTGGGAGAGAATATGGGTACTAAAGATAATGGTTTTTTCTTTGCCAAACTCTTTGATCAGATTCCGAATTTCGATAATTTGGTAAGGGTCTAGCCCAGAAGTTGGTTCGTCGAGAACCAGTACGGGGGGATCGTGAATTAGAGCCTGAGCTAAACCGACGCGTTGACGATAACCTTTTGACAGTTCACCGACATCTTTATGAACCATTTTCTCCAGGCCACAGATATCGATCATCTCTGTCACTCGACGGCGAAGGTCTTGACCACTAAGGCCGCGCACCTGCGCTACAAACTTGAGATAGTCGATCACGCCCATGTCAGTATAGAGGGCTGTGCTCTCCGGCAGATAACCAATACGCTTGCGCACTTCGATCGACTCTTCAAATACATCGAAACCGTCTACTGTCGCTGTTCCTCCGTCTGCTGGCAGATAACAGGTGAGAATGCGCATGGTCGTACTTTTTCCCGCACCGTTAGGTCCAATAAACCCAACAATCTCACCACTGTTGGTAGAAAACGAAACATTATCAACCGCTATAGTTGCCCCATAGCGTTTGGTCAAATTGCTGACTTCTATCATCCTTCTATAGTTCTCTCTTTTTAGTTGGATATATTTAGGAATTTAGGGGTTTTTAGATTGAAATATCGATCTGGTGAAATAATCGGGAAATAATAGCAAATACGAAAAAACAACGTCAAGATAATTTGACTTGGTCTTCAGCACCCAGATATAATCAGCATGGATTATCCTAGCTAAATAGATATTGTAATCCCTAATGTAATGGACATTATACCAATGAACGGATCGCAACCAGTGCCGTATTACACTACTGCTATTGACGAACTTTCCGCTATTAGATCTGCCGTCGGCATTACCGATCTTTCTTCTCATCGGGGACGGCTACGTATTACAGGACCAGATCGTGCATCTTACCTGCACCGGATCTTGTCCAATGAGGTTGAAGAACTCAATACCGGAGACGGTAATTACAACCTGATTCTAACCAATCGGGGCAAAATCATCGCTGACATGAAACTAACCGTTTCTAAGGATGAAATAGATCTGTCAACTATCAGTCTAGAGGCAAAAGATCTGCTCTACAGCCAGTTGGATAAATACCTGATTGCTGACGATGTCACGATTACTGATATTACCCGTACCACCGGCATGATTTCGGTTAATGGGCCGCAGGCAACCCCGGTAATCGAATCGATTCTAGCTTGCCCTGTTGTCAGCTTAAGAGAATACCATAACATCGTTCGTCAAATCCATATTTCACCCTCTATTGCCCAAGAATGGGTAATGTGTGTCCGGGCTAACGAAACGGGACAAGTCGGTTATAACCTATTTGTAGAGAAAGCCGATGTTTTACCTCAATTATGGCAGATCTTATTAGACAAAGGGCAAAAACATCAAATTCAACCTGTCGGTTTGTCAGCACTGGAGGTCCTTCGTATCGAGGCCGGAATCCCTAAACTCGGAGCTGAACTCGACGAATCAATCATCCCCTTAGAAGCAGAACTGGATCACGGTATCAACTTTGAAAAGGGTTGCTATATCGGTCAGGAGATCGTGGCACGAATGAAGTATCGTGGCCACCCCAACCGACTTCTAAGGGGCTTTGAGGTTGAGTCCGACCTACCCCTCAAATACGGTGACAGGATTTTCGACCAGCAAAAAGAGATCGGTCGAATTACTAGTAGCACCAAATCTATCAGCTTCGGAAAAACCCTCGCTATGGGATATATCCGCATGGCTTACACCGATCAAGGCACCACCGTCGAAGTTGAAACCGATACAGGCCAGCTAAAGTTGGGCCGACAAACAGCTAGAGTCGTTCTGTTGCCATTCGAGGCTACTCTACCATTAGCACTTCCACACTAATGGAGGGGCCAAGAACAAGCAGTGTTTTACGCCTCAGTAATTTTTTGCTGATGTCTTTGATCATTCACCTGTTTCTGACCAATCTTGCCGTTTTTGTGCTAAAAACAGGCTCGCTGCAGCAAAGCAAAGATACGGTTGAAGTAACGATGATTAAGACTCCGGATTCCCTTCAGCAGCGACGAAAACAACCCAAAGCCCCACTTCCCAATAGACGATTGATTACTCCCAGACAGACGACCAGTCAAACCAAGTTTCGGCCAAAAACCATTCGGATGGATGCCACCAGCCATCCAATTAGTGAGACGGTCTCTGTCTCACCCGATCCACTGATGCACGACGCCACCCTGGCTCCGCTTGATCCAAAATCAGATTTACCGGAGTTAACCCGAACTGTTAGTAGTGAGAATTCGCTACTAGCACAGCCCATCTCGCCGTTACCAACCACCTCTGGATCCGGCATTGAAAGTTCACGCCAACGGGTGCGAGGTCAAAGGAAAGGTAGCCTCCGCGCCATCAAATCCACCGGAACGTCCGATATCGGTGTTATCGGACATTTACCGCCTAAGGTAGGGACAGGAGTTGGTGAAACTATTGTTGGTGACAACCCGTTCGCGAAAGCTTTACAAAAGATCGCCCAGAACATCGTTGGGACGAGAGAAACGGACAAAGTGAACGTCGTTTTTTTGCTTGATACCAGTGCCAGTATGCGAGATAATGTCCAACAAGTGGCCACTCACCTATATGCTATGGCTGACACTTACGACATGCACGCCCTAGAGTATTTTTTGGGTATGATAGAGTTCAGTGTTCGGCACGGCGAAAAGTTTATTAGAACGGAGCCACTTCTGGCAGATGTTGGCTTGTTGCAAAATCGGATGCAACGAGTTGAACTCAGTGGTGACGAGTATGCACTGGATGCCCTATTGTATTCTCTAGATACAATTGAGTTTCATGGAGATGCGGAAAAACACCTGATATTGGTAACCGACGAACCCGCAAGAACAGGCGTTAACGCTGAATCCATCCAAACTATGCGTGAGAAAGTTGCAACGGTATACGGGCTAACTGATGTCTCGGTCAATGTACTCGGTTTTGATGAGCCGTTTCAGAGACAGTTGGCCGAGAAAACAGGCGGGCTGTGGCAAGAAATCCCGGGTGGGACCTTTGCGCTTGGTAGTTTACCTGCGCATCGAAAATCGAACGAAAGTTTGGTTAATGTCTTTCGCCGTATTTCAGCCGAGATCCGTCGAACCGGAAGGCTGATCTTTCAACTCGATTTTGATATTCCCGAGACGATAAACTTAACTGAACCGGACTTGGACCGTCGAGTTATTACCAGTGTGACACACGCCTTTGCTGCGCGTGGCGTTTCCCTGTCAGGTAGTGCCTTTTTTACNAGNGTGAACCGAAATCGNTGGAAAGTNGCAGACTCGTATATCGGAATGTCGCTTCANGGTAGCACCGATGGGAACTANCGCCGAACCGTGGATCGAACNTATACCATCGAGAGGCATAATAAAGTGTTGAATATTTTCAAGTCTTCGCCNGAACGAACTTCTAGCGAAGGACAAGCTGATATTGTGCTGATGATGGACTACAGTCGTAGCATGNGCGGGAAATCGCAAGCCCTTTCGCACGGGATTGCCGAATTTTATCAAGAGATGGATATTCTCCCCATCGATTACCAAATTGGGTTGATCCGCTTTGCCGTGGCTTCTGATGCTATCCGCATTGTACACGGAGCCCAGATTTTAACCTTGGATTCAGGNGCGCANGGTCCATTGAGTGAAGCCGATATTGAAGCCGCGATGAGCGAACCATTTGGAGGTGATGAACACCTGATTGATGCGCTAGTTGACGGGCTATCCAAATTCAAATTTCGTCCCAACTCGGCTCGCTATGCCCTGATCATGACCGACGAGCCGACCNCCGGCACCTACCCAGCAAAACGAGCNACTCNNGTCTGTCGGGATCTGGGGGTTCGAACCTTTGTGATCGGNGTTTCAACGGAGAGTAACAATTTTCAAGACCAACTGGCAGTCNAAACTGGCGGAAGTTTTTTTGAGATGCCTAACCCTTTTCGCCATCTCCATACCGATAAATAGTAGAAGATAAAGGATCTCTTATGAACCGTTACGCTTTCCAGCAGGTAGCCTTATTGCCTGCTGATCAGGATAATGTGGCAATTGCCATCCAGATTATTGAAGCTGGGTCTATAATTCAGTACCAAGAAGCGTCGTTGCGGATTTCACATACTGTACTGGAAGGCCATCGCTTTGCCGTGGGAGCCATTTCTGCTGGNGACCATTTGTTGTCCTGGGGATTACCCTTTGGAACAGCAACAGTCGATATTTCAGTTGGGGATTATGTCTGTAATCCTAAAATGTTAGCTGCTCTGCAGGGGCGTAATCTCGACTTTGAGTTGCCGACCGGCCCCAATTTTAACGACGANATTCCATCTTTCGATCGGATCGATTTTGAAGCCGACCAACAGATTNCTAGATCTGCCACAGATCGTTATTTTAGCGGCTTCCTGAGATCTGGTGGCCGCGGNGTTGGAACCCGTAACTACATTGCCGCTATCGGCGCNACCTCTCGAACCGCCAGTTTTGCTCAGGCATTGGCAGCGCGTTTCAATACGGATAAATATACCAATATCGATGGCGTCGTAGCAGTTACCCACACCGAAGGNGGCGAAGANCTNCNGCCAAACAACTTCGACATGATGTTGCGCACCATTGCNGGTTTTGCTACCCATCCCAATATTGGGGCATTTCTAATGGTCGACTATTCAACTGAGCCGATTAACAACCGGATTTTGAAAGATTTTCTCAATCAAAACCAAAATGNTNTTTCANCCTATCCGNTTCAGGAGATGCCACACCAATTTCTCTCTNTTCGAGGTGGGTTTGAAANTCACCTGGACCAAGCTAGCCGAATTATCCAAGGATGGTTGCCTAAAGTCAATCAGACCGAGCGAACACCGCAACCCTTAGACCATCTAAAAATTGCCCTGCAATGTGGTGGCTCTGACGCCTTTTCCGGAGTCTCCGGCAATCCGCTGGCAGGATATGTAGCCAAAGAGGTGATCCGCTACGGCGGTAGTGCTAACCTGGCTGAAACCGACGAACTGATCGGCGCTGAATCCTACGCTCTGCAAAAGGTGAAATCCCCGGAGATTGCCCAGAGATTTCTGGCCATCCAGGATAGATTTCAGCAGCGCGCCAGTTGGCACGGACACTCGGCAGCAGGTAATCCTTCCGGCGGGAACCTCTACCGTGGCCTGTATAACATCGCCATCAAATCTATCGGGGCCGCTATGAAGCGACATCCCGATGTTCGACTGGATGCAGCCATCGACTACGCCGGACCGATGACCGAAGCTGGCTACTATTTCATGGATAGCCCTGGTAACGATCTGGAAAGTATTGCCGGACAGGTGGCCTCCGGTTGCAACATGATCTTCTTTGTTACTGGGAACGGGTCAATTACCAATTTCCCTTTTGTTCCAACCATCAAAATTGTGACCACCACCGACCGTTATAACCTGTTGAAAGACGATATGGATGTCAATGCGGGTCAGTACCAGGACGGCACTCCGCTGGAACAAATCGGACAAGAGATGTTCCAGCTAACATTAGATGTTGCCTCCGGCCAGCAGAGCATTGGTGAAGAAGCAGGCCATTCGCAAATCTCGGTCTGGCGAAACTGGCGCCAGACCGATGGGGCTAAGTTGAAACAGCTACAGAGCGATCCGGATCCAGACGGTATCCCCATTCCGATCCAGACCGATACGGCAGATCTTCCACTACCAACTCGAGATATATCCGAACAGACCAGCCAGTTTTGCTTCCAAGGAGTGCAAACCGAAAACGGGGTGAGCTCTAATCAAATCGGGCTGGTACTGCCAACTAGTCTCTGTTCCGGACAGATCGCTGATCTAATCGCTAAACGGCTCAACGCTAAACAACTGGGTAAAGAGCAGGGAATCTCCCAATTCCACGGTTTATCGCACACCGAAGGCTGTGGTGTCTCAGGGGGGAGATCGGAGGAGATGTTCGCCCGTGTACTGGTGGGTCACCTGTTACACCCGACCGTCGGATTTGGTGTTTTGTTAGAACACGGTTGTGAAAAAACGCACAACGACTTTATTCGCCAGGTATTGGCTCAACGAGACATCAATTCCGACCAGTTTGGTTGGGCTAGCGTTCAACTGGATGGTGGCATTGAAACCGTGAGCCATAAAGTTGAAGATTGGTTTCAACAACGACTGGCACAAAAGTCAGAGGTGTCGTTAGCTGAAGGATCGTTAGCTGATTTACGGATCGGTTTGCTTTCCTTTGGCACCATCAACTCGTCCGCGGCTGCGACTCTAACCCAATTGGCACAAATCGCCGTGGCGGCTGGTGGAACTGTGGTGATCCCGGACAATGCTACCCTTATCGACAGTGATGCGTTTTCTACTATGGTCGGTCACCGACAAACGCCTCAGAAATCTCTGGCTTATGGTGAAAGTCGGGTTCGACCGGGGTTGCACATTATGGACACCCAAACCGGGCAAGCGGTAGAAACCCTGACCGGTTTAGGGGCAACAGGTGTAGATCTGATCATTGCTCATCTGGCCGGGACACCAATTCAGTCGCACCGGATGATCCCGGTGGTACAGATCTCAACTGATCCAGAAACCATTGAAACTTTTAGCTCAGATCTCGATCTAGCTGAAGAGGTATTGGATCTACAACAGCTATTTGATCTAATCAGCGAAGTGGCTTCTCGTCGATACTTGCCCCGGCTGCATGACTATGGCAATACCGATTTCCAGGTCACCCGTGGGTTGCTGGGGATCTCACTCTAGATGGCTCGAAATTGCTCTATTATCCTTAGCCACTTAGCCGTCGCCCTTTTACTTTTGACGGTAACTGCCAGTGCCGAAAAATTCGAGATTGCACAGATCCGCTACGGTGGTGGCGGTGACTGGTATGGTGATCAGACCGCGGTTTCAAACTGGTTAAAGTTGCTTCGGCAACGACTCAGTATGGAGACAGCAGAGGAACGCGTTGTCTTGCGCCTGACAGATCGTAACCTATTCCGCTATCCGTTTCTGTATCTGGTCGGACACGGCAATATCAGCTTCTCCAGTAAAGAGAGCAAAGCCTTACGGCAGTACTTGACGCGAGGTGGTTTCCTGTTCGTGAATGACGATTATGGGCTAGATCAGAGCTTTCGGCGTGAGATAAAAAAAGTATTTCCTCAGCAGAAGTTACAGCCAATTCCCAACGATCATCCGATCTACCACTGTTTTTACGATTTACGAGGGTTGCCCAAAATCCACCAACACAATGGTGATCCAGCCCGAGGATATGGCCTCTTCCATCAGGGGCGGTTGGTGGTTTTTTATGCCTATAGTGCTGATATTGGGGATGGTCTGGAAGACCATAAGATCCATCCCGAAGATCCGCCACACCTTCGAGAGTTAGCGGCCAAGATGGCCCTCAACCTGGTGGCCTATGTCATGACACACTAACCCCGTGTAGACCAACAGTCGAGCCACAGTAAAAGTCCGCAGTTGTGAGTCAAACTCATAAAAACAAACAGGAGTGCAATGACCATGCAAAGTAAAATCCCGATTGGGATTCAACTATTCTCGGTGCGGGGTGAATGCCAAAAAGACCTACCTGCTACCCTGGAGGCTGTCAGCCGCATCGGCTATGTCGGTGTCGAACCGTGGGGGTATAGCGGCGAAAGTGTCGATTGGATGGGCTATTCGGCCTCAGAACTACGCCAAATGCTGGACGACAACGGCCTGACCTGTTGCGGCATCCATCTGCGAACCGAAGCCCTGCTAGGCGATAACCTGGAGCGAACCATCGAATTGAACCAAACCATAGGCAATCGATTTCTGGTTGTAGCGGCTGATAAGGGCCGAATGAGCAGTGTGGCTTCAATCATGGAACTGGCCCAGATTCTGGATCAGGTGGCGGCAAAACTGGCCGACCGGGGTATGTTCACCGGTTATCATGCCCACGGTTTTGACTTCGACGACATCGAGGGGGAAACCGCCTGGAATCGNCTCTTCAGCAATACCCNACCAGAGGTNATTATGCAGTTGGATACCGGGAACTGTGCCGNTGGTGGAGGNGATCCGGTGGCTGTGNTGGAGANGTTTCCGCANCGTGCCAGATCAGTTCATCTGNGNGAGTANGGCCAACCGGCTGATGCCATTATCGGTGANGGATCAGGNGATTGGGANCGGGTCTTCGAACTCTGTGAAAATAGCCAGAATACCGAGTGGTACGTAGTGGAACAGGGAAGTGCAGATGGCCTTGGCTTTGAAATTCCACAGCAGTGTCTGGAGGCCTTGAAAGGGATGGGGAAATAGGCACAAAAAAGAGATGGTAATTCACATTACCATCTCTTTAACGTAACGTAGCTTAGTAGTTGAAACTATTGGTTTGACTTAATTTGGGCCCAGGTGGTACTCAGTTTAGCTTGGGCATCAACTGCGGTGGTAGCCTCTTTACCCATCACGATCACGAAGTAGTTACTNCCNTGCCCGGCCGATGGCGCCACGGCGTTGCCACCGAGGGTAANTTTACCCGCNTTGACCTCTTTTTTCCATAGGTTGACGGTATCCATGTTTGNATCGGTAACCTTTATGGCAACCGGNTTTCCCCCAACNAGTTCTTTTTTGAAGNCGTCTGNCANCCATTTCGGNGGCTTTCCACCTTTTTCNGCTTCNGCACGNCTATCGTGAGCCACNTAGATGACGGAGTCCTTATCGACAGAGAAGGTTAAAAANTCAGCANNTGTTTNATTTTTGTCGTCGTTGGCCGTCATAATAGTTTGCATGCCNTCGAATCCCTTTGGCACAGTAAGGATGATATAGTCTCGGTCGATATAGATTTTGGCATCTTTCTTGACCGTTCCAATTTTGTACACATCTTTGGCATCTTTACTTTTGGCTTTAATACCGGTGATACCAACTTTGATTGGTGCTGCCACCGCTGATAGAAAAGCGACTAGGGTTAGAAGCAGAACACTTGAAACCGCAAATTTCTTCATAGCTTTTTCCTTAAAATTATTGTTGGTGTTGTGACTTGATGATAGCCCAAGTCGTACTTAATTTAGCTTGTGGATCGACCACTGCGTTTTGGTCTTCTTCCACCAGAACCATGTAGTTGCTTCCGTGTCCAGCGGCAGGTGCTTCAGCGTTTCCACCGATGGTGACTTTACCGGCCTTAACTGCTTTCTGCCACAGATTGAAGGTTGCCATATTACCGTCTGTCACTTCAATGGGCACCGGATCTTTTCCATCCATCCATTTTTCGTATTCTTTTTCTAACCATTCCGGTGGCTTTCCACCTTTTTCCTCTTCACCCCGACTGTCGTGCGCAATCCAAATAATGGAGGGTTTGTCAACTTTGAATGACAAAAAATCCTTGCCTTGCGAATTTTTGTCGTTGTTGCCCGTCATAATCCACTGGATGCCGACCAGTTCTTTGGGCATTTCAATTACGGTGTAGTCGCGGTCAATGTAGTACTTAGTACCGACTTCAAGGGATTTTCCAACTTCATACGGTAGCTTACTACCGACTTTCAAATCGGTAATTTTGACCGGTTTCGGTTTTGCCTGTGTGATAGGTACAAGAACCGAAGCCATCAATAGCGTTACGCTAATACAGATAACTTTTCTCAATTTTAGACTCCTTATATTGCTTATATTGCAAAAATCCTGAAAAGCAACTCCTTATTTTGGTTGAAGTCGCTGTTTCTTAATCAGTGGTTAGTGCTAGTATGCTTCCTGTTCAAGTAGAGTTAAGAATTATATCAAGTATTATGCAAAATTTCAAAATATAATGTATGGTTACAAGAATAGTGAGAATAAGATGTGGCACATAAGGTTTAAGCATCAAAAGTGGTGGCCATAATGGGATAACTATGTGAAACAATTGGGTCGTCGAATTCTGTAAAAATAGCCGAAATACCGAGTGGAGCGTGGTTGAGCAGGCAGCGAAGATGACCTTGGCTTTGAAATTCCACAGCAGTATCTGAAAGCCTTGCGACAGATGGGGAAATAGAAACAAAAAGGGATGGTAATTCATATTACCATCCCTTCAGAATCTGGTTTAATCTGTCAAACTTGGGTTTGATAGACGACTCTCTAGTACTCCGTTTTAACACGACTCCAAGCCACAGGCAGCTTGGCTTGTGGGTTAACAGCTAAAGCCTCTTTGGCACCCATCTTCATGTAATCACCAATTTCCTTCTCGCTCAAAACACGGTTCCATAATCTAGCCTCATCAATCAAGCCTGTGGGGATATAATTCAGTCGTTCACAGTCCTGACCGATAGCCCACGGGTCATCGTTCACTTTGAGTTTCCCTGGAGTTTTACCTTTCCCCGCTTCTTTACCATCAACGAAGATTATGCCCTCTTTACCATTATTGGTGCAGGCGAGATGAACCCATTTTTTGGTTTCCGGCGACTTGGCCGTGATATCGATTCTACCGGCTTCAGTTTCCATTCTGAGTTTCAGGCTTCCACCTTCGCTGAATATCCCATACTGACCACGACCGCTACAACCACCGTGAACCGATTTTCCGACCACCTGCTTGACGCCGTCCCAATTTTCGAAATTCACCCAGGCCATAAAAGTAAACGAATCGACATTTAGCTGCTTGCTACTTTTCACCATAACCCAACTAGCACTAGCTTCACCGTTAAACTGTAAGGCTTTGCCAAATTTACCGTTAGCCCACTTGATTTTACCTTCCAGTTTACCATTGTTTTTATTCCCGCTTACATCTTTGGTAGTCCCACCTGCACCTTCATCGAAAGGTAGATAGACCACTAGGCCATCTGTGAATTCTGCTGCCAAAGACAAAGCAGACATAACAAGAAGTGCCAGACAAATAACAATTCCTAAATAGCTAAGTTTGTTCATCAACATAAACTCCTTATTTAAAGTGCTGTAGGTCTTTTCAGGTTTAAAAATAAAAGTTGCAGACATTGAATTCACAACTAATAGTTTGACCGACTCGATTAAAAAACCTCGTAGAGCATACTCAAACTGAAGCTAAAAGTCAAACTTCTGTTCCAATTCAGACAGAGATTATATATAGATCAGAGGCAACTGCGCAATACAATCTAACAAACGCAACAGTACTTACACTTGCCGGGTGGCCTATTAAGTTGGAAGGAGGGTTCGCTCCTATCAAGTTCATTAGACTTCTTTCTCGTAGCAGGAAACAGGATATTATTGAGGATCAGTCGGTAGCCAGATGAATTCTTATGTAAGTTAGGGCTGGTGGGAACCTGCCACTTGCCCACTAGATAGCGAGAGTCTTCCGCATCGTGTCCGGCAGGAAGGTGAAGGTATCTTTCCCCAGTTTGCCGTGAACATACTCGGCGTAATTGGTGTTTTCGATCTCACCCAAGATAACGACTGTATTGCGAATGGCACCTTCTAGAGGTTGGAGGATCATTAAACAGAGTTTAGTTCAATTTAGCACTTCTCGATAGGTTCTAACTGCTTCGCCGTGATGGCGAAGCAATTTTGTAGTCGCAGAACGTTTGAGTCACCACCCCGCAAATACCTTGACTTCAAGACACCTGTGATGGTATTTTCTCAACCCTCGCTTGGTTACGCTTGACACTTGGATCCAAGACACCACAGATTTCTATGGCAGGAGAACTCCCAATGATAACGCGAACATCCTCTTTATCGATCACAATTCTGGTTATGGTATTTTGTTATTCTGGACAAGCGGCTGACAATTCGGCTGTATTATATTTTGCTTTTGACGAAGGAAAGGGTAATGATGTCAAAGACGGCTCCCCAGCCCAAAACGATGGTAAAGTCCAAGGTGATGTCAAATGGGTAAAGGGAAAAATAGGCCAGGCGATGCGTTTTGATGGCAAAGGTTTTGTTGAGATACCACACACTGAAGATCTGAACCTTACCAAAGCACATACGATTAGTTATTGGCTCAAATAGGATGGGCAGGTCGCCAGCTAGTCGCCGTTTATCTCGAAAACATCCGGAGGTGGACCAAAAGAAGACAACTTCCATACGTGGACCGGGAAAGATAAAGTGTGGGATTACGAAAACCAACCGAATGGTCAAACACACGCCGCTACGAAGATCCCATTGGATGACGAATGGATTCATTTGACGGTGACTCGCAACGGCAATAAGACCGTGTCCTTTTACATCAATGGCGAAGCCGATGACGCCACAAACGACCTGCCAACAGCTCGAGGCAACGATGTCAATATACGTGTAGGAGATGACGGAAAAAGGAATAAAGGTGCCGGTACTATCGACAAACTAGTAATTTTCCGGCGGGAGTTGTCGGTGGAGGAGATTAAGAGTTTAATGCAGGAGGGAGGCGAAAAATTTCTTGACGTTGAACATACAGGTAAGCTGACCACGACATGGGTAGGCATCAAGAACCGATTTTAATCTGGGATGTTAAAAGAACCGCTTTACCGCCATCGGCAGTTACCGCTCTGGTTCGCGCTGATGATGGTCGCATTTATTAGCTACGGCGTCTTCATCTTGCTTATCATTGATTCGAAACAGGTCTTTTGGTTGTGGAGCGGTTTCACTATCTTGTTAGCAGTGTTTTTCTGGGGATTGGCTGTCGAGGTTAACCAGGATGAAGTACGGTTGTCTTTTGGTATCGGCCTCATCAAAAAAAACGATCCTGCGGGGGCTGGTTGTGGATGTGGAACAGGTGCGGAATTCGTGGTGGTATGGATGGGGTATACGTTTGACACCACACGGTTGGATGTGGAATATCTCA
>PACG01000112.1 GCA_002699335.1 Candidatus Poribacteria bacterium | reverse complement strand
AGCTGATGCCCGCCTGATTACCCCGTACACCAGTTATCTTTTGCGCGGGTTTCAGCGATAGCCTTTAGTTTCGTAGAACTCCGCCTCCATACTTTATCTTATTCATCTCGCTAAATTTCCCCCGCCACTAATCATTCGGATTAAAGTATAAAATCTGCCAGGCTTAACGCATAACCACGTATTTGCCCTTTGGGTGCATCATCAACCACATAATTGGCAATGTATATTTCGCTGTCATCAAACTGCACCCAACCCGAATAGCCGGTATCACTTGTGGGCGAGCGGTCGAAGTCAATGGGCAGAATGCGCGTCTGTGCGTCATCACGGGTTTGGGCCAGGGCCGAATCCTTATCGGTTAAGGCTGCAAAAAAGTTTTGATGTCCGCCAAAGAAACCGCCTTTCCCTCCTTGTATGAAGCGATGGATAATCATTATTTGACCATTTTGCAGCCAACCGGCTACCGGTCGGTGACAGGCTGGAAGCGGGAAGTTAATCAGGTCACCCCAGGTTTCGCCATTGTCGTTGGAGATGGTTTTGAAGCAATCCCAGCCTTGGAAAGAATTCTCACGCATGAAGGCAACCAACGTTTGATTCTCAATAGGTAAAATCGATACTTCACACAGATTCAGCCCAGGCTGCCGTCCGACCACCACTGGCTCCGACCAAGTTCGCCCATGGTCATCTGAATACCATAGACGTTGAACCAAATAGCCAAAGTTGATTTCTTTATCGTGGCAAGATAGAATCCAGCGCCCGCTGTCAAGTTCAAGCAGTTTATCCGCTACAATACCGCGAGCAGGTGTTTCGACCGGCTCACTCCAGGTTTGACCTTGATCCTGGCTGAAATAGAGCTGAATTCGCCCGCCACTCTCCCCTCGATCATATATCTTGTCTACAAGGACGACATAGCGGCCGTCACTTAGTTGCATTATGCGCCCACAGTTGTAGTACGGCAAACCCTGGGTCCCATCTGTCAAGGCCCGTTTGGGTGACCAAGTTCGCCCTCGATCCACTGATTCGGTGAGCATAATTCTCGTATAAGAGCGATCATGGTGGTGGGTGCATTCAGCGAAAACGCAAATCAGTTTACCGGAAGGAGTCAGCACAACATCCGGCCAAGCTTCGTAAATGGAATCGTCTCGGCTGATGGTAAATTTTTGAATCATAACATTTTCTCTGTAGCTGTCTGGCCAGGCAGATTTTGCCAAATCGGCGGTAAATCAATTTCGTACAATCCATCATCGGTTCGTCGCCATAACCGCTCAAAAGTACGTGCTGGTGTATGATCACCTGACGGGTCAGGAACTGGACCGTCCAATAGTGGATCCTTAGATTGGCGGAAATAGGTAAATAGTTGGCTTCTTAGGTCCCGACGAACCTGTCCGTAATGCAAATTATTCGCTAGATTATAGAACTCGTGTGGATCTTCCTGCAGATCGTAAAGTTCCTCTCCAGGCAAAGGCGAGGAATAATACTGATTGACCATCTGCTCTCCGCACCGGGTAATGATGTGCGGTTCCAAGATCAGTGGTTGATTAGGCCTGAAATTGACGATGTATTTGTATCTTTCTGTGCGAATGGCCCGAGCTGGATAGTACATCACGCCGTACGTATGTTCGGCATAAATTGCCCTATGTTGATGATACGGCTCATGACGTAAAAGGGCGGCAAAACTCTGTCCGTGAAATGTGGTTTCAGCCTGTGGGGGTGAAATACCAACCAAATCCAAGATTGTTGGCGTGAAGTCAACATTACTCAACAAGGCATCAATCTGGCTATGAGGCGAAATAACGCCAGGCCAACGAGCCAAGAACGAAATTTTGAGACCAGGATCATACAATGTAGCCTTTGCTCGGCCGAATGCTGCACCGTGATCTGTGGTGAAGATGAAAAGGGTTTCTTGTGTCAGTCCAGTCTCATCTAAAGCGGTCAAAATTTGACCTAGTTGATCGTCTGCTTGAGCAATATAGTGATGTAAACAGGCTACATCTTCTCGCACAGCAGGCAGATCTGGTAAGTAGGGAGGCAAGCTAACTTGGTCGACCAGACCTGGGTTGTGATCCCCACCAAAAGGCCGGTGAACAGCCTGAGTGGTCAGCGTTAGGAAAAAAGGAGAATCATCGGACGTCTGTTGGCTATGACGCTCAAAAATAGCGCGTGCTTTAGCTGGTTGCTCTGGGTCAGGACCACCTTGTAGATTATCAAACCCTTCCCAAGTTGGATCTTGGCAAGCATGGCTAAACCCCACTAGATAGGTGGTGTAACCTTCATCACGTAATATCTGTGCCAGTGGTGAGATATGCCGATCCAGGCCCCAACCGCGATTGATCTGACCGTTAACTCCATTGGCATGCGGCAATAGGCCGGTAAGTATGGCGGCTCGACTAGGACAGCAAATCGGACAAGCGCTAAAATAATTGGTCAGCCGAACACCTTGTCTTGACAATGCATCTGCATGGGGAGATGGCGTGGGTTGATATCCATAGCAGCCTAGCCAATCTCCCAAATCGTGCCACAAAACTAAAACGATATTAGGCCGTTCGTGCTGAGAGGTCATTTCATTCATTTCCATTCTTTCTGCCTCAGGCGCCTGCCGAGACGATGGATGGTTCCACTGTGGTATCTTGGATAACTTTAACTTTCATCAGATTTTTCCTTCCTTTTTTCACCTCTTTTCCTAACTACCCAACAAAAAACCACAACTGCCACAACATAGGGGAATATCAGTTCTATAAAACCCATTACTTAATTTCTCATTTCTTTCTTTGCTATAGAGTCGGACGATTGAGCCGAGGTAAAGTGGGTCATGCCGACTGTCGGTGCTTCGGTATTAGAGATTATGTCGATACCTGCCTAAACGAGGTTGGTCATTATCCCCAGCGCTATATCCGGTAGAGGATAAATGGCACCTTTGGTACGGTTGTACTCGAAGAGAGCCTTGGAAATCAAACCGATCCCTCAGTTTTGAGCAAACCTTTCGATTATAGCTGTCAGTTTTCTCTCATCACAGGCGGCGTTGTACCTCTTTCAATTATAAAACTCGCGCAGTAATAACTTTTAAACCCTCCTCTAACTTGCTTAACTTTGGTTGCAGCCATCTTTTCTATATTCAACCGAATCTCCTCAGCCGCCTTGCCGTCTCACTTTCAAACCCTGGCCGGCAAATTCCAAGTTGCAACAATGAACAACAGCAGCAGGCGCTAAAAGGACTTCACGATTCGCGCTCGAGCAGTCATCTGGATTTTCCTTCGATCTCCTGTAGCCAGCCCTCCACCGTGAACTGAGGCGAGCCGAGTTCATCGGGCTTGAGACAAGATAGCTTTTCACGTGGGGTAGGACGCAGTCCCAGATCAGGTAGCGTTGCCCCGCGCTGATGCAACGGTGTTCCGTACAGATGCTCCAATTGGATGCCGTGCTGGTCGCACCATTGGCCAGAGTTCACCGTGGGCAATTCGCGAATCTGCTGTAGCGTCATGGCCGGCGTGCCGAGATGTTGGTGAATCCACTCCAGCGACTGCTTGTAGACAAAGTACGGTCGATGACCACCTTCGGCCTCGAACCAGGCGCGAATGCCGTCCGGCGAGCCGAGTTGTTTGTAGACGTTCGATGCCGTGCTAACAACTTGTCGCGTCCGCTCCCAAACCGAGTTCTCTCCTTGGTCAATGATCCAGTCTGCCTCACCGTTGGCGAGCAACACGGTACAATCCGGGGCAGCGAGCGAGGCGTAATCGGTCCATGAGAGTTGCTCCCGCATTCTTTCGTTGGGCAGACGTGTGCAGTATTTCGTTCGTAGGACAACGTCGTCGTAAGCCCATCCCGAAACGATCGCCATTTTGATTCGCGGTTCCAGCGCCGCCATCCAGCCGGCCTTGGCGCCACCCAGTGAATTGCCTGCCACGCCGATCCACTCCGGATCGATGTCGTTGCGCTGGAGCAGAAAATCGATGCCGCGCATGGTGTCGAAAACCAGCTTGCCCATGATTAGCCGGTTCGCCTGGTCGGCGCGGTCGCTCACTGATTTGGGGTCGTGCGCACGGGTGCCCAGATGCCCCTGTTGATGACGCTCTTCTTCACCGAGTGGATCTATCGCCAGACAGGCCAGCCCTAGCTTGGCGTAGACCAAGCCACCGTAGTTGTACTGCCACTGACTCTTGCTGCCGCCATGCCCGAAGGTAAGCACGATGGCTGGCATTTTATCCCTCGGCTCTTGGGGGCGATAAAGCACTGCTGGTAGGCGTGAACCCGGCTCGCTCGTAAAGACCCATTTTTCAATTACAATGCCGTTCCACTCCACTTGCCCGCGCCGTTCGGCCGCCAGCGGCACACGCTTGTCGGGAATACCCAGCATTTGGCGGAGTCGGTGCCGCAGTTGCTGGCGCCAGTGGCGAAACTCCTGCAGTCCGGCTCCGGCCGCGGAAACACTGGCCTCGGTTTTTGGCGTAGCCCCTCTTTCAGACGGCTTCCATACCGCCGTATTGAGCGCAAAGTATTTATTGACAAATGGCGGCGTCTTTCGGCTGGCATACCAGATGCGGAATGAACCATCCGGTAGCTGCATCACCGACTGGCTGCTTACGTAGTGTGATTCCCACTTGCGGTTCGGAGCGGGACGGAGAACCGGGTTGTGCGGATGCTTGTACCATTTCAGTCCGTTGAGGCTTACCGCGAAGCCTGTCGCTGTGGTGTTGCCGCGATCCTTCCAGTAGCTACCATACCACATCATGTACACACCGTCGATCTTTACCACGGTGGGATAAAACAGCCGTGTGTGTTCCCACGATTGATCGATGATCAGGCAGGGTTCCGGTGAAACTCGCCACCTTCGACCGTCGTCGCTGGTCGCATGGCGAATGACCCACGGGCTCTTTTTTACATCTACGTACCACATCAGATACTGGCGACTCTCGCGAATAATGGCTGGAGCGTAGACATGCTCCAGCAGAGGCTCGGACGGTTTCGACCAGGTGATCCCGTCGTCACTGGTCGCCTGGTGTAGTGTGTGCAATCCAGTTTTGTCCTGAAGCACCGTGGAACTGAACCACATGCGGAACTGGCCGTCTTGGCGCAAGACCTGACCATCAGGAGAGCGCAGTAGTGCCGGCGTCAGAATCGAGTGCTGATCGTCGTTGAAGCCATAGACTGGGTTGTTCTTGTGGCGAGTAAAAAGGCGACCGTTTTCGCTCGTCGCCAATCCCAGTCGAAAGACCCGCTCCTTCACTGTCCCCCGGGAGCCGCAGTACCACAGCAGGTAGAGATCATTCTCGCGAACTACGGCAGGAGCAAAGATATGGGTATCATCAAACTGCCCCGGCTGACCTAGCGAAAGAATGGGGCCATTGGTGTCGCGTTGCCACGACTGCGGCTCTAACCACGGTTTGAGCTTTTCCGGCAGTTCGTCCCCAAAAGTTGGAGCGGTGATGTAACACGACAGAACCAGCGCTTGCAGGAACGTCGGAGAGCTAATTTGAAAGTGGTAATGCATCGACAAACCTCTCTTAGTCTTGCTCGGTGTCTCCGTCAGCCACCAAGTGTTTCGGTCAAAGCAGCGGTCGAATTGGTAAAGTCTTTAGCTGGAGCCGTCCTGACCATGGCTGGTAATCGCTGCCTNACCTTAGCCTGTTTTACCTGTTGTTATCCTCATGACAGTACTTCGGGCATTTTACAGCTCAACTTTATAGGATGATTCTTTGGTTACTCCTGTTCCACCNGAAGTCGACCAGAAATTCAGGAATATCCTGCCAGTCGGCCCAGGCTCACGATCACGGGCGATTAGTTGATCAAACAGGTGACGAACAAAGTCGATGTCACGGCGAGAATAGGATGTGTGACAGAAAAAAGGTTTCTACACCACAGCGTCTTGAAGCCGGCGTAGTTTAAGAACAAAGGAGTCCTGGTTCAACGTTACCATCTCATAGGTAATGACTGTGCCTTGCGACACATCCTGTTTCAGTTTGACATCGTAAGCCAGACCGAGAGGCAAAAAGCCGCTTTGGCGAGCAATCTCTACTCTCTCAATCAGGCNATTAACAGTATACCCACCACTGCCATCGAGTAACTCGCCACGTTTCAGATCCCGCTTGGCTACCGTAATTACCTCTGTGACAGGCGTAGCCAACGGCGAACCAGTAGCTTTCCCATAGAGTACAGCTTTGACAATGGAGATTGGCGCCTCCACCGCCACCAAATGATACGGACGGTAAAGCAGATAATTCTGTCCACTACCGCCCGANTGGAGATGATAGCTATGAAGGTCTTCCTGAATAAAAGGATGGTCGGTACGGATAACAACAAAAACTCCCATTCGCAACGGGTCTTCCCGCAGTGTTCTGCTACCTGGCCTAACACTGTTGGCCAGTTCAACCACACNATGTTGTTGGAGCAGACCTCCTTCTTCCACCAGGCTAAAGATCTGNGGAATGTCAGCGATGTTTACTGACGGNTCGTGCATNCCTCTTACATCCGGTAACAAACCGGTCATATTGGCCAAAGCACACATTTCAATTTGAGCCTTTGATCCATCCCGGAAAGAGTTAAACATTTTAAGATTGATCTCACGTCGCTCAAGCATTTCCTCGTCGAAGCCAAAGCGNTCGGCAACCGTGTCTGGTGTACCTGCTNGGTCATTGTCATAGAATACCGTTCCCCGTCCGGCCGCAACAATTTCCAAGCNAAGTGTCNTGGCCCATTCGACNATATTCATCGTCANNCCAGGTTGATCTCCGTCAACCAGAGAATAAACAACACCAGCGTTATCGGCTAAACGTCTAAGGAACGGCCCCACGGTAACATCGGCCTCAACATTAACCATAATCAAGTGCTTGTGATGGGTTATCGTTTCGTAAGCCAGCCGTGCTCCAACTTCCGGAATACCAGTAGCTTCAACTACGACGTCCAGCAAATCGGTTCTAGCAACCAAAAGACCATCCTCTGTAATGGCAGGTTTCCCNTTTTGNATCATCTGATTCATTTCTTGGACGGTGCGTGTCACCTGTATGGCTTCAGGAGAGATANAATTGGTGACGTATGCCCGCTTAGCAGAATCGAGATTGATATCTGCCACNGCAGATACTNCGATACCTTGCATGGANATAATCTGGGTGATTAAACCNGCACCAAATTTGCCCGCGCCGATAATTCCGACTCGAATAGGGTTGTTCTCCGCAGCGCGTTTAGCCAGTAATTCACTAAACATAGAAATTCCTTCCAGATTTAAATTTGTGTTGTAGATTTAAACTTATGTACCGAAGTGTATCGTTCTTAAATGGAGGTCAGTTGGCCTTTNGTCGGGTGAAGCAAATACTTTTGTGAAGTAGAAATTTTTNACCAATCTCTGACCGACCGAATTTGGTCAGGAAATGGTCACCATCATCAGANTAATGAAAAAGGCACCACTAGGGCAGCTGATACCCACCTAATTCCATTAGGTTTACTCTCCNTTCTGTTTTCNGNGCNGTTCAACAACNTTGACATGTTCCCCGACGGAAGGGAGTTGCAGTCGCCGCTGATATCTCTCTGTCAACTTGTCATACCAACTGANAACGGAATGCGAATGTCTTCTTCTGTCAACGTTCTTCCCAAGGCTTTATCCCAATTCATGCTCTCTTCCTCAGGTGTCGTCTGTACACATCCCGGCATTTGCTGCCCACAGATATACGCCTCCGGCGTACCCCAGCCCAAATCCAGAATTTTCTGTCGGTGGCCCGCTGTGCCGCTTCCGGTGTGTCGAATCGTTGATTTCATATAATGTACNATGTACGCCCTCCGGAAATCATTAGATCGATTCGGTGTACTNCAATGCAACAGAGCGTTGTTAAAAAAGACGAGCGTNCCTTTTGNNACCTCTACNGGTACCGCGTGTTTCTCCATCTCTTCAGNCACTACTGCTTGGCGTTTAACAGGCAAGGCTTNAGTGATTCCTGCATCTTCATGGTCGATGACCCCCTGTTTGTGNCTTTTTGGAATGACCCACAGGCATCCGTTGTCAACCCGAGCATCATCGATAGCTAGCCATGTACCAATTGAGGCGTATTCAATCGGAGCNCNATCGCCGGTTTCATAGGTGTTCGTAAAGTACCATGAATCCTGATGCCAAGCGATTGGATGTCCCGTGCCGGCAGGCTTTAGAAAATAGAGGTCGTTTGGACAAAATAGATCTTCGCCCACAAGCACTGTCGCTACATCTAACCGTCGGCGATCGCGTATGTGCTCGCNGACCATATTGCTGAACATATGAATCCGAAAAAGGCTGTTTAGCGAATCTGGCCCAGTCATTATTTTGGCGCTAGAGTTCTTTTTAAGAATGGTCTGTTTTTGTTCAGGATTCAGAACTTCAGAGGTCTCCACCTGCGCTATCAAAGCGTCCACNCGATCGCCGAGGGCATCAACCTCTGCGAGGCTGTAAGCGTCTCTCCGAATGAAGAATCCATCTTTGGTGTATAGTTCGCGCTCTTTATCGGTCAAACCATATATTTTGCTATTAACTGTCGTCATCAATACGCTCTTATCAGTTCGGATATTTTTGTTTGCGAGCACATGCCGCAAGGATTTCGATCAACATGCTGCTCCTACAGCATCCAACTGCGTTGAGAACACATCGTTAGGCCAACCCACAGAGCCGTTGCGATTCCAAAAATCTAGCTCAGATTGACTGAATACAGTAGATGTTAATTTTGTTATTCATTTACCCCATAGTTAGTTTTGTTGTGTCTATGAGTTGAGCCAAAATCATTATCTATATAGATGATTAGGCTTATTTATTTTCGACTGATTTTGTTATTGAGCTTTAACTTTTTATCCAGACGCAAAGAGAAACTAGTCGCTTACGCTATTGTATAGCAATGCAAATTAGAGGTCAACCGAGACAGAATTAGGCAGAATAAATTAGGAAAGAAGAAAAGGGTACCAACTGGCTGCTGATACCCGCCTGATTACCCCGTACACGAGTTATCTTTTGCGCGGGTTTGCGTGAGCTAGAGTTTTACTGATTCCAGACGTTGACCACTTTGGTTTGGGTCCCACCGCCAGCTGTAACCGCCACGATATACAAGCCAGTGGCCACCACCTGTCCCTGAGGGTCACGGCCATTCCAGGGTAGGGCAACTTTCCCCGCCGAGAAGGTCTGCTCCTCAGCCAACCAGTTGACCAAACTTCCGGCCACGTTGTAGACCTTGATACTGACCTGGGCTGATTTGTCCAGTTGAAAGGAAATCGTAGTCTCGGTATGGGGTGCTCGACGACCGGTCGGTGAAAATACCCTGGGCTGACAGGTCAGACTCTCCTTCAACAGTTGAGCCGAACTATCAGCCTGAACCGGCGCCATCTCCATCACTCCATACTGTCCCAACTGGTGAATGGCCGTGCTGACTGCCTGCTGGCTGGTATTCACCATCCCTCCAATCAACTGCCACTGCTGACTATTGTCCAACTGACGGAAAATGGTCGGCTGTTGGCCCGGTGTCAGGCTGGCTCTACCATAGAAGATGGTTAAGGTGGCCGGTTTGATCCTGTTTAACTGTAGTGGATCGGCTTCCAGCTGGTAGACCAGATCTAAAGGTTGCCAACTACTATTCAAACCAATTCTCCCAGAAGTAAACCGGTCTCCATCTATCGTTTCATCAACTCACCGTCAATGTAAAATTCAGTGATGGTTCCAACTGTAGAGATTTTCAGCG
>PACG01000111.1 GCA_002699335.1 Candidatus Poribacteria bacterium | reverse complement strand
AATGACGACAACCGAGTTATCAACGATAACATACAGGTCGCTGTTTATCAAAACCATGCGATTGCATTCGCCTTTTAGAGGAATAAGACCAATTTCTTTCCGTTGATCGAGATCGACAACTGAGATTGTTTTAGCATCTCGATTGCTGACATAGAGTTGATTAGTGGTTAGGTCAATCGCCAATCCGGACGGATGATTTCCAACCTCTATGGCATTCGATCGACTGAAGTTTTCAGCAATCACAGAGACAGAATCTTTTTGTATACCACCAAGCTTGATCGGTTTAACAAAGCTGTTTGCTACGTAGATGTCGCCTTTTGTCGGATGAACTATCACATCTTTAGGGTCACGGCCATCGGCAGAAAGGTCGATACTACGAACAACTTGATCGGATCCGACCTGGATCTTGGTGGCACTGGCCGTCTCGCTGTTGATTACATAAGCAAAGATACCATCACCAGAGAGTGCAATCTCTGTGGGTAGGTCTATGTCTCTGCTCTGGATAGTCGCCTTCTTCTCCGGAATTGGGGTCAACCGAACGGTATGTTCTACAACTTGCTTGCTAGTATTGGTTAACCGAACTGAAAAGGATTGGTCCAGATACCCCTTAGCCTCAACTTGTCCTTTTTGAGTGGCCAGATCGGTATTCCGGATTTCTATCACACCGCTATCGGCCGTTTCTTGACCCATAGTACTAGCTTGGGAAATTGGCTTTTCTGTTTTAGCGTTGAGAACCTGCAGACGGAAGGTAGGCAAGACCTTGACAGAGACCTGTATCTCCAGGATATCAACCGCTTGTTTTGAAGTTATTTTTAAGATAGCTTCACTTTTACCTTGCGGTAGGTTGGTACGAACTACGGAAGCATTAGCTGTAACCGGATCGTCACCTAACTTGCCAGCTTGCGGTTTGACCTGTAGCCACTTTTTGTTAGACTGGATCTCGAAATCGATGGTACTAAATCCCTGGCGGGAAAGCTTGAAACTTTTTTGGTCCGTTTTGTGATCAAAAGGGAGGCTGCGGTTATCTACCACCAGGGTGGGGCGGTCGACCAGCATGGTAACGGCAACTACCCGGTCACCACCGTTACTGGAAATTGTTACCTCTTGCTTATACTTATCAGGGTTACGACCCCGACGCTCAACCCTTAAATTAACTACCGAAGACCTAGTGGTGGTAGCGATTCCATCCGTTAGTGTGGGAATTAACCAGCCGTCAGGAACAGCGATTCGCCAGTTGAGCTGTCCTGTACCGACATTCTTGATGGTAATATCGAGACTAGTCTTATCTGAACCAAAGTCGAGTGCTTTTTCAGAAACCTCGATTTCAGGTTTCTCTGACACCTCCATTGAAACACCAACATCCATTTTGCCCCCGTTGGAGGTGATGGTTAACACCTGTTTATGGCTGCCGGGCTTTTTCCCCAGTCGGTTGGCGGTTAATTTAACCACCGTTGGGGTTTTTCGGGTCTCCCCCTTGATCTCATCGACGGTAATCCAGTTCTCCGGTGTGTTNATCTGCCACTTCAANGCCCCGGTGCCTCGATTCTCGATAGTAATCTCTAAGGTCGCNTTATCCAATCCAAATGTCACTGTTTCAGGCCCNACAGAGAGAGCCGGTGCCTCCTTGACATTGATGGTAACGGTAATTTTCTTAGTGCCACCGTTAGAGGTAAAGGCCAAGTCCAATTCGTGTGGTTTGGGTTCCAGGNCTTCTCGTTTAACTTCGACCTCTAAAGTGTCAGGAACATCCCGGGTTGACGTTCCTTTCAACTTCTCCAGCTTGATCCATTGTTCTTTGGGAACGGCGACACTCCAATTCAAGGTGCCAGTTCCTTCGTTTTTGATAGTCAGTACAATACTGTTTTTATCTTGACCGAAATCGAGGCCGGTCTCAGACAGGGCTAAAACCGGCTGCAAAGGTTGAATCAAAATATCCGCGCGTGCAGGTTCTCCACGTTGAACTGACACCTCGACTTTAGCCGTTTCAAAGCCCTCAGCCACAGCGGTTACTGCATAGTTGCCCGGATCTAATTTTTNGGCGAATTGATAAACACCGTTATTGTCGCTGGTAACAGAGATAGTAACAGGAACAGTGGTCAATTGGACATTGGAGACGGGTTNGTTGGTNTCTTTATTGAGAACAGTGCCAGAGATGGTTTGGGCATCTTCCTTCTCCAACACTGCATCTGCTGTAGCAATNGTATCGACCACTGTAACCCGATTGGAGTAAGGTTTATAACCGCTCTTNTTGACNGTAATTTCGTAACTGCCGGCCACAATATCACCGAACAAAAANTTGCCGGCCGAATCGGTTGCCGCAGAGTGGCTTTCCGGNCCACTAATAGCNANATTAGCACCTGAAATCGCCTGACCATCTTCCCCCAGNACCTTTCCTTCAATACCGAGTTCGGTTTTATCGCTACAGCTAAAAAAGAGGAGACTAACCCCAACGATTAGAGGCGTCAGAAGAAGATGTNGACTGTGATTNGTCTGATCTTTTTGACNGGTTGAACGTATTNGATTTTGGCGTAAAGACCGTGCCAAGTTGGAAAGTGAAAAAATGGGTATCTGCATGAAATCCCCTCATATTGGTTGGTCGAGGAGTACACGCCAACCCGTTAGTGATAGTGGCCCAGTCTGGGGCGGCAAATACTTCCACTGAGTATAGGCTTCACCGGCCGTTGTATTACTAAAAAAGACTGAGATTGATCTGATTTCTCTGATGGAGAAACAGAGAAATAGCTATATACCGATTCTGATTTTTGTGATTTATTTCTTGTTGTTTCATGTCCAATCCCCGATTTCCTAGATCTAAGGACGGACCACTACCAAGTCGAGGGCAGGCTCTTTGGTTCGCAAGAGTCNATATTTTAGCATACCTGTTAAAAATAGGCAGTACGAAGCAGGACATACCATGTCTCTATTGTGTTTTTGACAACACGATCGATCCACTAATGTTGCCCATCAGTTTGGGTTGCTGCACCTGGCCCAGGTTGCGAGCAGCTTCGGACACCTCTCGCTGAACATACATATAGGTTTCCAGTAGGTTGACCACATTATCGGTATCCATGTCGGCTTTCCCCTCCAGGGCTTCCAGTAAATGATAAGTAAAGATGCCGTGTTCCAGTTTTGCGCTCTCGAAGGAGACCTGGTCCGGTTGACTGGCAGAGATGACCACCCGTCCAGCCGCGGAAAGTTGGCCATAGATATCAGTGCCGATCGGTGTNTTGGCCGGTGAAACCGATTTTATCGCGTTGTCTTTTACCTGACCACCACTAAAACAACAATCCATCACAAAAACAAACTTGTTGACAGAGATTCGGTCCAGCATTAGACTCAATTCGTTATTGCGTAAGGCAGTCTTGTCCATCTTTTCCAGGTTTGCATCGTGTGGAATAATAAATTTCCTCCGGCCGTCAGGTTCCTCACCGCTTTCGTCTGGCATCACCCCACCATGCCCTGAATAATACATAAAAACCAGATCATTAGCCTTGGCTCGTTTAGGCAGCCATTCGCCAATCGCTTGCCGAATATTGGCTAAGGTGGCGTCTTGGTCAAAGAGGGCTTTGACATTGGCGGCGGGAACATCTCCCGCCANCGGATCNATCATTTTCTGGTGGATAGCCTTGGCATCAGCACTACCATAAGTCAGATCCGGAATCCCCGGGTCGGCGTAATCACCAATGCCAATGATGACCGCATATTTATTGTATTTCTCCGACAGGTCGTCTATTGCCGTTTCATCCTCTCTGGAGGTTCCACTGTTGGCCAGTTGGCGGATAACTGTCAATTGATACGGTTCNGATCGGGTGCCGTCGGCGGCGACAGCCACGATCTGGATCTGGTTTTCGCCCGGGNCCAGATGCAGTTGTTTACGGATCTGGTTTTTCTTGACTTTTCGCACCAGTTTCAGGTCTCTGGTTTGCATCCCGTTAACGGTGACCAGTACGTCCTTTGCCTCTTTGGCACCGAGGGTTTGGCCTATTAGGTCTATGGTGGCGTCAGCGACAGTTTCACCATTGGCCGGACTCGTAATTTCAACTAGCAGAGGAACTTTGGAAGGATTCACACGAGTAATGGTGCTGGTTTGCTGAAAAGCTTGGCCCTGACTATCGGTGACGTCAACGGTGACGATGTTTTCCCCCATTTTCAGATCTAACGGTTGACTGAACTGCGGCCCGGTTGCCACCTGTTGGCCGTTTAGTGACACCATAGCATTGGCAGCACCATCACCCAGAATTTGGCCACGCAGATCAGCTTGGGCCTGCGTGGTTCTCTGGCCATCCCTGGGCGAATATAGGGAAATCTGTACCGGAGCCGAGCGGGTTTCCGACTGGCGGGTGACGGCCAGGAACTGTTCTTGTGTCTGGCCGGTAGAGGTCTCAGCCAACAGACGGATGGTATTACGCCCAACCGACAAAGGGAGCGAACGATCGATTTTATAGTTCGATTTTTTCCGTACCAGGTTCAAATCCCTGGTCATTGGCATCTCTTCGTCGTTGATCCAAACTTTGACCGAAGTGATGCGGGCNCCGGATGCATTCCCTGCNACTTTNGCCTGACCGCTCAGTATGACCGAAGAGGCGTCTATGATTGATTCGTTGGCCGGCCTGCTGAGCGTAATTTCGATCTCAACTTCGGCCTCTTTTTCTGGGTTNCGGTTAACTGTCAGCCGCTGCTCAGTAGCGTTTCCATCCAAATCGGTGACCATCATTCGAATAGNGTTTTCACCCATCGATAAAGCGGCCATGCGCTGGATTTGGTAGGCCTGATGATCACCAAAGCGGTCGGACCGGGTCTTCTTTTTTTTGTTATCGGAGAGGCTGACTAGATGTTCGCCATCTTTAACCGCCACCTCAACACCATTAACCCATAATTTGATGCCGTCAATCCCGACGTCATCTTTGGCCATGGCTCTAAGCAGAACGGCTTCGCTGGTTGTCACACTCTTGTCGGTGGGGGCGATCAGACTAAGTTCAGGCGGATCACTAGCTTGTGGATCCGGTGCCGTTCGTTGGCTGCCGACGGCTACCTCGGCTGTCCACTGCCGCAAAAGTCCTTCCAAAACGGGTCTAGTCAAACCTTTAGCGTTTCCTGTTTTGAGTAATTTGGTCAACCCGCCCTGCTCCGCTTTTTCCAGAGAGACAGCCGATTGCGCCTGGCTGAAATTGGTGGCAAAACGTTCTTCTCCGCTAGTGAAATGGACGACGCGCAGTGAACCGGAGATGATAAACGACTGCAGATCCGAGCCTTTGAGCAAACGGCTCTGGGGCGCACTTTTGGTGGTCATTTTTCCACTTAATAGCAGGTCGGCGTTCAATTCCTTTCCAATTTCTGTCAACCGGTCGGCGGCGACGCCCTCTTCCAATTCAGCAGCAAATGGTTTCACCATCTCGGTTGCCACCGTCCGAAATCCATTTTCGATCAAAAACTTGCCTACAGCGGTGGAGAAGGTGGAGTGGTCNGCCGTAACGGCCACTCGCGGTTTATAGCGAAAGTCTTTTCCCACTTTGAGCTTGATGAGTTGAGCGATCAACTGCGGCAAATCCAGTTCCACATCGACTACGGCGCGAAATACCCCAGCTTGATCGGCGGATTTAACCACCTCGTGGCTGAGAATATACCGGTTCGCTTTGGCCTTGATCTGTTTATGCACACTTCTTCGTTTGACTGTTTTCAGCCGTGCAATGGCATCAATTTGACCGATAATCGCTTTTAAGCGCGCCTTTTCCACTGCGACTTCTTCTGATGGCCCACCACCTTCCGACTTCACTACCAGCGGGTCTTGTGCGATCGTTGTTAGCTGAAATAAACAACAAGATTGAAGGATCAGCAATGNCCGAAACCATGAGCAGTGGAACGGAAACAGATATTTGAATTTGGTGGCTAAACTGTTTTTGAAGTGCTTAAGCATGTTAATCTCCTGAGATAGTGGGAAATATCGACACGGATTTCTGATCGTAATTCCTGTGGCCGGTCAACTGAATTTAGAATTTGCCGTCTGATAATATAGCAAACAATNCCTGGTAAAGGCAGAATTTTTTTATGAGAGCTGTTGTTCAACGTGTCAAGTCTGCCAGCGTTCATGTTGATGGCCAGTTGGTATCGGAAATCACATCTGGGCTATTGATTTTTTTAGGCATCTCCGGAACCGACCAGCAATCTGACGTCGACTACCTGGCCACCAAAATTGCCAACTTGCGCATTTTTCGAGACGACGAGTTACGCATGAATCAATCCCTCCTCGACGTTGACGGTCAGACTCTTGTGGTTTCGCAGTTTACCCTCTACGGCGACTGCCGTAAAGGCCGCCGGCCCAGTTTTACCGCTGCGGCTAAACCGGAGAAAGCCAACGCCCTATATCAAGCCTTCATGGACCAATTGTCCCAGATGGGTATTCCGGTTCAAGCGGGCGTCTTCCAGGCCATGATGGACGTTGAGTTGGTAAACGACGGCCCTGTTACCCTGCTTCTCGACAGTAGCAAATTGTTCTAATTCTAGTTCTCCNTCTGTTAAGACTNCCTCTTATCGTCACCCGACTGCGCCAAATCGTAGACCATGATATTTTCCCGCCTNTTTTTGGAGCGATGGGTTACCACACGGGCTTTGTATAGCTGGCCAATTTCGTATCCAGCCAGATTGATTAAATCTGTTAATCGGTTAATGGCTTTTTCGCCAGAGTGATCAGCATATCCGAGTAATAGATGGCCTTGTGGTGCTAGGTATCGATCAACCTGCTCAAAAAAGCGGGTGATAGTTTGCTGCTTTTCATCGTTGGTTGGGATTTCTGCTCGACTCCGAACCTTAGCCACTACCCACGGTGCATTGAAGATAATGACATTGAAGATCTGCCCCTTAAGGCTCTGGAATAGATCGCCTTCACACACCTTGACTCGATTTTGCAGTTCTTGTTTCTTCAGGTTGATTTTGGTGGTCGCTGTTGCTTCGGGCATGATGTCGATAGCGGTAATTTGGGCTTGAGGGAATAACCGGGCAGCTATGATGGAAAGCAGGCCGGATCCACATCCCAAATCCAGCAGACTAGAGGGTGGAGGTAGATTTTCCAGACCTTGCCGAAACAGAGTTGCCGTCTCCTGCGATTGAGGTGGCAAAACATTGTCAGACGCCACTATCGGTGTCGAAAACCCTTCCGGTTGAAATGCGTTTGACAGTGCAGTCTGAATCTTGTCTAGTTTAGCCAGTGGTAGCATAAATGGACACTCTCCGTTAGCAACAGCAGATTCACCGATCAACTCGATCAAAAAAGGGAGGTCTGGTACAGGATCGAGTTGTAGTTTTCCTGTTGCATCGGCTAAGACCATCACTCGCTGAAGTGGATCTACTGCCGTAACCCGTTCGGACTTGGATGACCGTTTATCTAACGCTCGACCTTTCTTCTGCTGTCGGTTGCCAGCAGAAGATAACTCTCGTCGCTTTCGCTGCAGATAATCGGTCAGCTGTTGGATCAGCTCCACTCTTCCCGCCACCAGTGCTAGTCCGTCCCGTTTGAGGTGATTGAAAATGCGGTTGGGTTGACTCAGACCTGAACTGTCAAAAAACTTAATTGAGGCGCTGTCATATACCGTGGATCGGATTGACACCGGCACATAGACATCTCCGATGGGGCGAACACGATAGACTGATTGCATATCTATCTATTTAATACATCTCTCTCTATTCAATGTCGATCAACCATCTCAAACCACAAGAGCAAAGATACCGTAAATTCAAAGGTTAATTGTAGTCAGTACCTTTTTGTAATGTCAACCTAAAGCCAGGAGCAAAAGTTTAGTCAAAATAGATGCAACTTTTAAGGCGGCTTGGGGTATAAGCCTACATTAGTCGCAATTGGAATTGGCAACAGAAGATTATGGTGTGGTCGTGGAGGTTAAAGTGAATGTACGGTGTACATCTATGGCGATTCGATGGAGGTCTATCTGGGTGATCTGGTAGTTAACGGTCGGAAAGGATCGTTTGCCCCTCCCCCAACAGAATGGCAATTCGATGTTAATTCGCCATCTTTCCCATCATTTTGGGTACAGGATGTTTTCTGGTAGACAGAAGGATGAACGGTATTATCTTTGTAACTAAGAACTTGCCTTTTAAGCTGACCGGGTGGTAGCGTTCTCTTTTCAAGACGAACTGAGCTGTAGACCGGTGGAGGAGTAATTCTCCAAAGTGCTGGAGTTGTCACTAAGGTCCTCATCGGCCGGTTTAGCAGCGAAGCCAAACGGACTACCCCGGACAAGTGTGAAGCTAAAAGTGAGAAACTCCCTTTCACCCTTCAACTATTAAGGAAACCGTTGATGCCTCGTAACTCAATTGAGAATGGGTTCTGTTTAGACGATCGGTTAATGTTGCAGTGCCAAAAAGGAGAGGCCGAGGCCTTTAACCAGATCGTGCAGCGACACCGAGCCACCTTAGTTACCTTCATTGCCCGCTTGTTGGGAGATCGCGAGACGGCAGAAGACCTAGCTCAGGAATTCTTGCTCCGAATGTATCGCGCTGCCAATCGGTACAAGGCCGATGGATCGACCAAATTTACCACCTGGATGTATCATATCGCGTCCAACCTTTGCAAAAATGAGTTGCGCAATCGAAATCGTCGCCAACGTCATTTTGTGGTACAGATGCACGAGCAATCGTGATTGGGCCAGGATCTAATCGCTACTGCACCTGCCGATCCTGCACTACAACTCGACCAGCAACTGGTCAAAAAAGAGCAGCAGACCGCCGTCCAAAATGCGATCTCGTTACTCCCTGAAACCTACCGTTTGCCACTAGTGTTAAGAGATATTCAAGGGTTGAGCTACAACTAGGTCTCGGCTACGCTCAAACTGCCGCTTGGCACCGTCAAGTCGCGGATCAATCGAGCCCGATTGATGCCAAAAGATCTATTAAACCCAATTGTTTCCTCCACTGAACGATGAACTGCACGACCATCGAAGACCATTTCTCCGATTACCTCGAAGATAGCTTGCCGGCTAAACGGCGACAAAGCGTGACCGATCATCTTAGAACCTGCCCAAACTGCCAGCGGGAATTTGACCGTTTTCAGCAGTCCGTGGCGGCTCTTCAGCAACTGCCGGAGATCGAACCATCGGCCTTTTTTGATACCGATTTACAGATCCAATTGGTATTGATAGAAACGATGCCACCTCCCGAAAAAGTGACAATCCTCGACCAAGTTGTAGGCAAGTTCTGGCAATTGATGGGATCGTGGCGATGGGCAGTTAGTATCGTGTTGGTCTTTGTCTTGATCGCTGTCTATTTGATGGCTACCCGTATTGGTGTGGCTCTAGTTTCGTCTTCAGAAAAGCAATCCAATTCTCAGGTACAGTCAGTCGAGCAGAGAGGTCTGATTACTGAGGACAGCGATAGTTTCCCTTTTTCCTCGGACTCAATGTTTGACCCGGCCGTGGAGATCCAACAGAACTACGTCTTTCCGATAGTAACCTATTCAGCCCTCAGCACCGGTGGCAGACTCTAAACGATGCTGGCCTGGTGTCATTACAGTTTCATTTTATTGGTTTGGATTTTTCTTTTCTCCCGACCGCTCAGCGCAGAAACATCCCGACTGTGGCTACCGACGCTCCAGCGACTGGAACAAGAATCCCAGCAGATTATCGAGTCAGTACGCCCTTTAGTGGTCAAAGTGGTTGCATCACGCTCCCTCTTAGCAGACCAGCTCAGTCCATTCGACCAATCAAATGCGACTGATGTGGCTGTCGATCAGCTCACAGAGGTCAAGATCTTAGAAAACATCGGATCGGGTATTGTTTTGGATGTGGCGGCTGGACATATTGTAACCACTGATGAGGTTATCCAGTATGGTGAAAAAATTGAAGTCATCACCGATACCGGGCGACGTCAGCCAGCACAATTGGTGGCTGTAGATCCGATGACGGGGATTGCCGTTATCTCAACCACGCTTGAGACAGACCATGCTGGTAACATCGGATCAGGCACCGACATTCAGGCTGGCGCCTGGCTCTTCATGATTGGTGTTTCCTACGGTACAAGCCCTGTTTTCGTTTTCGGGATAGCTAGTGGCCTGGAGAGCCTACCCCGTCTACCCACCTACGATGGCATTAAAATCAACGCTGCTATTAGTCCNGGCAACATCGGTGGGGCAGTGGTTAATACCGAAGGCCAAATTGTGGGGATGATTCGTGCAACCCTGGGACCTCGACAAATAACAGGAACCCCAATGTTTAGATCTAATCACCTTACCTTTGCACTTCCGATGGTGGCAGTCTCTGAGATTGCCANTCAGTTGATCTCGCAGGAACGGGTCTTACGCGGCTGGTTGGGTCTCAAACAAGATCAGCGCCCCCAGGGGGTTACAGTCACTCAAGTGCTTACCGATANCCCCGCCGATCAAGCGGAACTTTTACCCAACGACGTGATTTTGCGCTTCAATCGAGATTNTGTTTCGACCTTTTCCGAGATTCAAAAGCGGGTGCGACGCACACCGCCTGGAACTACCGTTCAGCTAGCCGTTAATCGAGCAGGACAGATCTTGAGCCGATCCGTCACTCTAGGTGAATATCAATCCGGCCATCTGATCGGGGAGCATCAGGACTAAAACATTATGTGATCTTGTCAGGAGCGACCACTCCGTCAACCCAGGATTTATGATACTATTGGACAATTCAGGAGAATAAAATGAAAAANCCTATTTGGATGTTGTTTCTGATCTTACCGACATTGATCAGTCACTCACAAGTCGATCTGCACCAATTAAAACAAGGTCAGGCTGGCTTTGGGTTGAGTGGACANACCGGTCTAACCCGGTTAGCCGAAACAATCCGGGTCGCCCCGGTATTGTCTTATGGCGTCTTTGACGCGNTTGAGTTTCATCTGACAGGCGGCACAAATTTAGTATCGGATGCCGAAGAACTCCTGGCCGATTCTCGTTTGGAAGGTCACTCGGCCAAGATCGAATACCCCTTCATCATCGGCAGTGGTTTGAGTACAGTTTATCCGATTAAGAGCTTAGAGGCAGATCTGATTGGCCGTGCTTATGGTGACTTGCAACTTAGCCGGGCAACGGAAGCCGGCCAAGTCCTGGTCGATAAGTTGGTCGTAAAAGTCAATCTACAGATTGGTGTCAGCAAACAGATACGGTTTTCAGAGTCGCTAAAGGTTTCCCCTTACGCCTGTTGGAATCTAATCCTAATTGGGAAACGGATTGAGGTCCTTGGCGAGCGCAAGGAGTCTGGAGGCGAATCGTCTTCGAGCCATTTTGGTTGTGATTTTCAAACACCAAACGTTAGTTTTACTGTCGATCTGGATCTGTCGCCAGCTAGGCGGTTGACTTTAATGGCCTCTTATTATCCAACCGCACGAGCTTTGAAAAATGTCTTCTAGCGCTTTGTCGACAGACCAAAATAAAAGGCGTCANCCTTCAAGCCACAANGCCTCATCGATTCAAGACGTGTACCACTTTGGTCTTTATTTGGTCGCCGACCGTCACCGTTAAGGTATATAAGCCGGTGAGCACAATTTCCCCTAGATGATCCGCCCGTCCCGACNCAGGGTCCGCTTGCCCTCGCCAATCACAAGCAGACCGTAGTCACCAGCATCCAGGGGTTTTTCAACCTTCAGGTGCTTGCGGCGGAAAGCCGCCAATTCATCCAACGCGGAGGACAGTGTGGAATCGAGATCCTTGCTGAACAGGATGGCATCGCTTAGCCCTTCAAATCCGGTGAGGTACTACAGAGCCANCACCATTTTTTCTTGGTNATCTGGACGGTNCCGNTCTCCTTCCAGCTCNCNNGGTTNGGANTTTATCTNGCGANCCAACAGNNATTANATCTGGAAAGAGATTNTCTAAAAGGANTAGAGAATTAGNAGTNGGCAATCCANNAGTGGNNACACCACTAGATTTGATCCAGCAGTTTTACGGCTTGGATGCCACTATCCATGGCTTCGAACAGNAACGGTAGTCTACTATTATCGACACCCGCATAGACCAACCCCGGCTCAGATCGATACCGATTCTGATCGTCAAATAGGTAATTAACCTTGGGNATCGGCATTGCATGTCCCATCAATTTCAGGAAAACCTTTTCGATCAGTGGACTAATATCCTGATTGAAATAGTTGTTGATTTGCGTAACCGTTCGTTCTACAATCGATTCCGCATGGGTTTCAATATCGGCCAAGATCTGCCGTTGATCGGGTGTAAAACAGTAGTAGGCGGTTAGAATCCGATAGTCTGGATTATGTCGCACCTGAGTGGCATTATCCACAAACCCCATAAAGGTTTTTTTGTTCACTGTACTTGTTTCCGCCAGTATTTCATTTTGCCAGAATCCATCNGTATTGAGCCGAGCCGACAATACCAGATTNATCACTAGCCAGGGAGCGTAGACATTATGGGAGAAAAGATGCTGGTCAGGTTCAAAAATATATTGGAGCGAGTGTTTTTGTCCGGCAAAAACGACGAACTTAGCTTGATAGGTGTTGAGTGCTTTCTTCGACAAGTCGATGACCTCAACCTGAAACCCGGATCCGTCTCTCTCAATNCGCTTAACTAGATGTTGGTTTTTGAGTCGTTGAGGATCGAGTCTCGACACCAGTTTCTTGACAAAGTAGTAGTTGCCTTCAGGGGGAGAAAACAGTTCTACCGATTCAGTGTAGTAGGGTCGACAGGTATAGTAGTGGATTCCGGCCAATGCCGAAACCTGGTCCGCGCGGGCCCCGTAATCATCTCTCATCTGATAGTCGATGGCTCGCTCAAAATCGGGTGTTAGATCCAGCGATCTGGCTAAGAATTGGCGGAAGGTAATCTGGTCTAGCCACCGCAGTTCTTGATCTATTAACCGGGTCGGCATTTTCATCTGCCCCTGATATGGCAAAACCAGTTCTAAGAAGGCCGTTTTAAGTGGGCCAGGCTTTAGGACTTCGGACTGAAATCCGGTCTCAGTCTGAATCTGCCCTGCCTTCAACTCTCTGATTAGGTATTGCTTATCGGCAAAGTTCCAACAATTTTGGATTGGGTCGTGGGCAACAATTTTCAGCTTTTCCAACAGGGCCAGTGTTTCGCGACCGTAGTTGGCTGGATATGCTAGGTCATAATGTGCACCTTGCGAAAAAGACTCTCCGGCATAACTGGCATGGCCGGAACTACCCCCCAGACCTACAGATAATTCGCATAGGATGAAGTCTCTATCGGCCAGTTGTTCAGCCGCCGATAACCCTGCTAATCCACCACCGACGATTATATATTCAGTGTCCAGTTGTTCACCTCTCGCCAGGGGCGTCGGCCATAATAATTGATGTCCCGCTTGCATGTCCGAGGTAACGGTAATATCGTAAGGTGAAGATATGGTCTGACGATCTCTGTTTTGACAGCCTATCACCCCAATAAGTGTAGTAGCAGAAAGTTTGAGAAATAATCTACGATTCATCTGGTCTGGTTGAATATCCTTGACTGTGCAACTGACCTAAGCATAATATAGCAGATATAATTTATGAGTGAAGGGTAGCGAAAGGATAGCTGTTCTTAATTCGCGACTCTAATCCGACCGGGGGAAGCAAATGCCAGAGCGAAACTTAGANCTGCCGGATCAATTGCGAGACAAACTGACCACTCGCTTCATTCTTTACAAGATGATCGAAGAGAAGGAAGAAGTTCCTGCCCTGTTGAGCGACAACTATCAATACATTGAAGATATCATTAATACCTATTATGACGACTACTGGGTGATCCAAGAGAGCANTGGTAATTATACCCCGACTCGCAAAGGCGAGTTGATCTATCAAAATTTTATCGCCCAATGGTGGGATTTCTTGCTCTCCTACGACATCTTTGCCGGGGTAGACCTGCTGAACGGCGTCTTCGCAGAAGAGAATGCCGATTGGGAGGCGGTCGATGAGGAGGGACGCCCCATCTGGGAAGATCTCAGGGTTGCCGTCTGTATCTACAAGCAACGGGCAGAACAGACTGAAGGACGGAAAACNGATCTCAATCCATTTACCATTGCCTTTATGTCGCTCCTGTCGGAACGACGGATTGGTCAAGAGAGCGGTTGGCAGTTTGACCTCTATTCGGAAGAATTCTGGCACGAAGTAGCAGAGATCGTCAATACTAACCTCTGGCCCGAAGATTTAGGTTATATCGATCCGGATAGCGGTGAGGAGATATTAGGCGCAGACGTGATCCACGACGTTATCGAGCAAGGGATTGAGGAGACACGGCAAAGATGGGAAGANGATGACGACGATGATGACGGAAACTACCTGTTGCCACCGTCATCCTTGTCCTCCCGCGAACAGGTCGTCGAAGAGTATGAAGAAGAGGTGGTTAATTACGGTTGGGAATGCGATCCTTTTTATTATGATCCCTATCCTTTTGTCGTCGGTGGGGCTTTAACTGTNNTAACAGTCGCCGCCGTTTGGGCTATCCTGGACTAAACTGTGTTTTGAATCTAGCCCGGCACGAGTAGATCTCAAGTGATCCAGCCATAGAGCCTAANCTACTGACCGAGCAAGAATCGAGTTGTCCCGTACACAACAGATAAAACTTGTCANGAAATCGACCCAAAAACTTTCGAACCAGGTGAAATCGTGATATGACAGGAAAATCTTATCAGACACTGCGCCAGGATTTACTCGATGCCGGATCCCATGGCAAGACTGGGTAGCATCTACCTCTTTTTTGAAAAGGCCTCTTCCTTTGAGAAGAGGCTACTTCGTGAATTTATGACTTATTCCCAACAAACAAGTTCAGGAGCGTAACTATGGCGCATCGGCCTAAAATCGCAGCGATAGCCACCATTTATCATAAGTACTCTCATGCTCAACATATTGTGGACCGGTTTCTGGAAGGATACGGTTGGGAAAACCGGCACCACTATCCGGAGATGGATCTGGTTTCGCTCTACGTCGATCAAGTCGGCGATAACGACCTGAGCCACGACCGTGCCCAGCGATTTCCTTNGATGAAGGTCTATCCAACAGTTGCTGATGCCTTGACGTTTGGTGGTGAAACGTTGGCGGTAGACGGAGTTTTATTGGTCGGAGAGCATGGAGATTACCCTACTAACGAGAAGGGACAACGTCTCTACCCGCGCTATGAACTGTACCAGCAGATTATTGATGTTTACCAGTCCAGTGGGAAAACGGCCTCCATCTTCAACGATAAACATCTATCCTGGAACTGGGACTGGTGCCGGCAGATGTACGATCAGTCGCAGCAGATGGGGTTCGCTTTTATGGCCGGTTCGTCTCTACCGGTGACNTGGAGAACCCCCTCTATCGAAATGCCGTTGGGTTCAGAAATTGAAGAGGCCGTNTGCGTGGCCTACGGTGGCGTCGATAGCTATGACTTCCACGCACTTGAAACCATCCAGTGTATGGTCGAACGCCGGTCCGGTGGTGAATCAGGCGTGGAATGGTTGCAGGCCTATCGAGGTGAGAAATTTTGGCAGGCCCATCACGACGAAGTGTGGTCCCGCCAGTTATTTGAGTCGGCGCTTAGCCGGAGTCACACTCTGCAACCGGGGCGACCTGGATTCAACGACGTCTTTCCCACCTTACATGAGATGAAAGAGATCATAACCGATCCGGTAGCCTATCACTACCAGCATGTCGATGGGCTGAAAAGCACCATGATCCTGACAAATGGGCTGGTCCAGGACTTTAACTTTGCTGCCCGATTAAAGGGGCAATCCAAGCCACTTTCCATCCAAATGTACCTGCCGATGCCGCCTGCCCGCACCACGCTAGCGAACTTCTTCAGCCCTCAGGTCAATAACGTCGAACGGATGTTTTTGACCGGTAAACCGAGTTACCCGGTCGAACGGACTCTCCTGACCAGCGGCCTGGTGATTGCAGGCGTCGATAGCCTGGATCAGGACCAGAATCGGCAGCAAACGCCTCATCTGGGTATCGCTTATCAAGCCAACACAGGGTCGACCTTTTGGCGAACCTAGACCAATTTCCCCCTAAATCAAAGTAGTAAAGGTGGATGTTTCACCAGACCTGAACTTCGATGTAGAACTGAACACCTAACCTGATGGATCAAACGAGAAGTTAGAGAAGAATAGATGAATACTCAACACAGTTCGGACAAGAAGCGAATTGCCGTTATTGCCACGGTGTATACCTACCTCTCCCACGCTCAACATTTTGCCGACCGGTTTATGGTTGGCTATCCCTACGAAGGAGAGTGGCGAAGTTCACAAGTAAAAGTGGTATCTCTGTATGTGGAACAAAAACCGGAAGGCAACCAGAGCCAGGATCGGGCTAGAGAATTTGGATTCGAAGTCTATCCGACTATTGCTGAAGCCCTGCGTTGCGACGAGGGGCAATTGGCAGTGGATGGTATCCTCATCATCGGCGAGCACGGCGACTATCCTCGAAACGAGCTGGATCAAGTTTTGTATCCGCGTTACGAGTTCTTCAAGGCCTGTGTCCAGGTGTTTGAAGAAGAGGGGAGATCGGTTCCGATCTATAATGACAAACATTTGTCATACAGCTTTGAAAAGGCCAAAGAGATGGTCGATGATGGCTCTCGGCTAGACTTTCCCATTTTAGCGGGCTCTTCTCTTCCAGTGACCTGGCGGTTACCAGATCTGGAATTACCTCTGGATTGCCAACTGGAAGAGGCTTTGATGGTCGGTGTTGGTGGATCCGACCCGATGGACTATCACGCTCTGGAAGCCATGCAGTGTATGATCGAACGTCGGCAAGGGGGTGAATCCGGGGTGAAAGCGGTACAACTGATCGAAGGCGAGGCCGTCTGGGGAGCAGAAAAAGATGGACGATGGTCAATGGACCTGTTAGAAGCGGCCCTGTCCCGAAGCGACACACCGTGTGGTTGGACAGATGAAGACGGACGAACACAAGATCTGATTCGAACGGGTGAACTCTATCGTCTGGTCGAGAATCCAGTCGCTTACCTGATCGAACATCGCGATGGATTCAACAGTGTCTTGTTAATGCTCAACGGCGCTGTTCGCGACTACTGCTTTGCCGGGCGCTTAAACGGGCAACTGGTTTCAACACAGTTCCTGCTAACCCCGACCCCCAACGTTACCTATTCGGCTTGTTTGATCAGGAAAATTGAGGAGATGTATCTGACGAGGAAAGCCCCCTACCCGGCGGAAAGAACACTTTTGGTCTCCGGCACTTTGGAGAGTTGTCTGAAGTCACGCCACAGCGAATACCAAAGACTGGAGACACCACATCTGGATGTGGCTTATCAAGCACCAGCCGAATCACACCACGCTCGAATGTAACTTGGTGAAGTCAGCGCACCATGTTGATCTGAGCAGTCATTCCTTCTTTTAGCTGATGCTTTTCTGCAATTGCCCCTTCGTTAATGGCAATTTTTAGCTGGCCATCGTCATTATCAAAACGGGCCAGGTATTCCCCGACAGGAACATCACCGTAGTCGACGACCAATTTACAGGTCAACTGTTCTATTGACCCATTATCGCCAAAACTGACGGTCAGCGTATCACCCACCTGCAAGGCCGTTTTCTCTTTTTCAATCGCACCGATGATGACGTTCCCATAACTGTCAATCGACGTGATCTGGGTTTTATATTTAACCTCGGTTTGAGTTACTCTCTTCTTAGCCTGGCAGCCAGCTAGAATTAGCATCGAGATTGAACAGAGTGCTATGACGACCCACATTCGTTTTTGTTTCATTGCGGTTCTCCTGTGTTTTCAACCGTCCCCAAACAGAAGGAAACGGTTGGAAATAATCCCATAGTATCATAGCCCGAAGGTAAGATTCAAAGAATAGGGGGCCATTGCAATCCTGCGGTGGCTAATTTAATTAAAACTGTGGATTTCAACTCCTCTCAAAGCACAAGCGTCAAACAGGGCTGAGACGCCGTTTCCAGCATTACCTGCCTCACTAGGAATCGTGAATGTTGAATGGTGAATTTCCCGATCTCACCAGCAGGTTTGGTCCGGGTGTTACGAGCTTTCTCCATCTGAGATTAGGAGAAGGTCATCCAGCCAACCCTCCATAAAAAGTGCACCGGTCAGCACCATCCCGCTAGTTGAGCACTTATAAGTTTATATAAAGAATGCGCAATGTGGGATTTTAATCTCAATTGACGTAACATTTAGGTCAATCTCTTGTATACCTGTGGTTAAAAAGTTTAGGGGGTATCTTAGGTGACCGTTGAGGTTGAAACGTTGCTGACGATCACCTGCTCCTAGTGAATGACTGGTACAGACAAAAGGAAATTCATCTTTTGAAAGGGAAACGGGGTGTCCAACCTGCTTTTGGTTATCATTTTTCTCTTGGCATGGACTACTTCCCTTTCCCTGCAGAGGCTCGATTGCTCGGTTTCATCCCAGAAAATTATCTTCCTCTGTTCCCCATACGCCTGACGCCAAGAGTGGGTTGTGTTGTTGGCTGCCAACCTTCCGACGCTGTTCCTGTTGATGACACCAACCGCTGTTAGTGGTCGGTTATCAGCGGAGCCAAAAGAGGAGTGATTTGGCTGCCACGCCAACTCTGGTGTCGGTGTTATTAGCCGCCCAATGATGTATTTCGGTTATCCGCTGGTGATACTGGCCGCACTGGAGGGTGTCCCGCTGGCTTTGGAGTTGGTCTCGGCGAATGTTGAGGAGCGATCAGACGCCGAAAAAGCGTTTGATGACCGGTTTAACCGTTTCAGGCAGCGGATTGAAAGCACTTTCAACTCAATCCAGAATAACGACCGCAACTGGGAGAGGTTGTTAGCAAAGACCCTCCTAGGCTTTTGCCCCCGGGTGATTGCTAAGATTACGATCTACACTCTGAAACTGGTATTACACCGCTTCTTTGGTCTGGAGGTGCAAACCTCCCACCTAATAAAAGGGAAAATATAATTGCACATCAGGTGTCTGATAGTTGAAGAGTGCTATCAGGACAGGTATGGTAGCAACCAAAGATACCGGGTGTTGCAGGGGGATGGAACACTGATACTGAGACAACCTGTTTAGAGAATTATGATGCAGAAACTTAGTTGGATATTATCGACCTTATTGGTATTGGCCGGGCATGGTGATGAAACTATCAAAGAGGGAGAGAAGCCGAAGGCTGTTGTTGGAACTGAACCACCACTACCTGACGAGATTACCTGAAATAGAGATGGATCCAAAATGGTGCTGATTCCAGTAGTTCTCCTAAACTGCCCAATAATCCCACAGGGATTGGGGCAGATTCTTGCGAACTCCGGCGTCGTCTTTATGAACCCAACGTGCAAAAAGGCCAATTCGTGGTGACGGGCGAACATTAGCTGATCCAGTATGCGTTAGCCAACCGTGCCATAGAATAACGTCACCTGCCTGACCGACAAACTCTTGAGGGGGTTGGGTGTTGACGCCGCAGAAAATAGACCAGCCTTGTTCCTCCCACGCTGGCAAGTCACGAAAAGTACCCTCGATTTGTTCCGGGTGCTGAAGAAAGTAGGTGTGAGCGTCGTGATGGCTACCAGGCCAAAAAGTGAAACTTCCACCACCGGGATCGACGTCATATAAGTACGTGGTGAGCCCGACCATCAGTACCGCTTGACAACCCTCACCTGGATAACCGTCCAGATGTCCGGATTGCGGCATTTNCCATTGCTCGCATTCTCGCGGCCAACGGGTTAGAATCCCGCAACCGCCACCGCTAAAATCACTGCTCCCAAGTTGGAAGACGATTGATTGGACATCTGGTAAGCCGCCCAATTGGGGATTGAGTTTCGGTGGTCCAGTTTGTTTAGCTTGAGACCAACTAGTTGGGTCTTCAAGACTACCGCCTACTTGTTGCCAAAACTGACACCGCCATTGGTCGATAATTTTGGAATCGATAAAATCGCGTAAAATCAGATATCCGTTTTGTTTGAAGTCCAGAATTTTCTGTTCATCCAAAGTGGTCATAAATCTGTTTCATCCATCCAAATGACTGTGGATATATACTTGCTGGGTGCACGAAGATATTATATCACACCAATTTTGGCTTGTGATCGTTAAAGCGGTTTAGCATCAGTGGTCTGCGGGCAGTTCCACAGTGGAACCGCCTACGCCAATGATGTCAAAGACAACTGGGGAGAGGGGCATGTCCAAGATGACAAGGCCGAAAACATTCAGGTGTGCCAGAGGTCTACACCCAGAAACCTATTCGGTTATGATTGCAAAGTTCAGAAACCTGTTGGAGGAGGTATTGATGCGTAAGGTTAGTTTGATACTATTGGCATTAGCTGTTTCCGTGGGTTCAATCCATACTGAAAATAACGGAGAGGCAGAAGCTGTCACCACCAACCGTTCGGTTTCGCTGACAGGTAAACACGGTAGCAGATTATTNGTTCCCTGCCCTTGATCGGTGACTTTCATAAGCGTCCATCAGATAGGTTTCTGGTGGATCTAGAGGTGGTACATCGAGGCNACCCGCATAAAGGTCGGCGAGCGGAACGTCCACATACCGGTGGACATGTTTATTTTGACGTGCAAGATATTTCGGGTTCAGCAAAAGAAATCCAGAAATTCCCGGCAATATATGCTGTTGCTGACGGTGTAATTACGCGGATTAACTATTCTTTTCGGCTTCGCGAAATGTTTGAACCGGCTTTGGGTAGACTGGTAGCTAACATGGCGTTATGGCATTAGGCTAACTTTTGCTTGTGAAGGTGATAATGGAATCACGTTCCACTACAGTATGGAACGGTTCACACATAATTTACAGCCTGGCCAAAGANTAATGTATTTTATCCGCTAAGCTTTACGTCCTTATCTCAAAATTAAAATCATGTAAAAGATCAGAGGTTATTACAGCTAAATTGTCGCGGCAAATTGTCGNTAATTTCCGTTTTAGTAATTCCCTACAAGTCTGCAATTCAACTGTCAATACCGNCATTAATGAAGTCANCTTTTACAGCCTGATAGTTACCTTGACCGAATCAACTATGTTAAAATGAGCTAGTATAAAGAGTATGGATCTAGGGATTGATACTGTTTCTATGCTTACTACTATCGCTGGAAGGATTAGAGATGTCTCTTCAAAAAAACGTTATCAGTTCTATTTTGTTAATTCCCTGTCTGATACTATTATCATCTACGACTAATAGTAACCCGATACAAGTAAAGGCGCTAGCCGATTACCCTAATCAACTAACTCGAGATGGTGAGTTGATTATCCTTCCCGACCAAGGAACAGTCTATCTTGGAACCGATTTCCATGGAAAGTTGGATTGTTTCGAGCAATGGCTAAAACAGACGGCCTTGATTGAACAAATTGATTCAGGCCAGGATGTCTATGGCTTAATTCTTGGCGACGTCCTGGACCACAAACTAACTGAATCGATTCCCGATCCTGAGTCCGATACAAAAATCGTAGATCAGATCCGGCGTCTTCAACAAAAACTTGGGGTCAGGGGGAAACGCCTGATCTATCTAAAAGGCAATCATGAACTGGCGGCTACTGGAATCTATGCCATGTTAAAAAAGAACGGAATGGACGATAGCAACCGAGAGCACTTGATTGATTCTCTGTATCGAAGTGCTCAAGGCAGCTATTTTCAACAATTTAATGCTATAGAACGAATAACGGATGAACAATACGAATATTTGGCTAATCTTCCTGTTATCGCGGTAGGAAAACGCGGTATGGTTGCTGTTCACGCCGGCATCTCACCTTCCGCCTTAAACATTTCTGACCTTGTCCATCCAAGCCAAACGGTACTGGATCAGTTATTGTGGGGGCGTCCCTCAGTTGCGATGGCGAATGGATACACAACCTCGCAGACTCAGGCCTTCCTAAAGAAAATTGGCGGTACATTCCTGATCAGTGGGCATACCCCGCTAAACTACCTGCCAGCAAAGGGTATCAAAAACGGGGTCTCTTTACTTGATAAAGGGCAACTTATTTTTTCCACGGGGTATGGCGCCGAACCGGGGGTTTTGTCCTACTTAGCAATAGATCTATCTCAGACATATACCTCTGTTTCTGAATTGAAGCACAAAGTGGAAATACATCCGCTGTTCCCTTCAGGAAAGTAGCGTAGATTAAGATCTCGTAACTGTTTTTTGGCACTGAAATGGGTGAGAATCCGGTTCGTATCATCCCGCACTGGTCTCGGCCTGAGTAATAATCACATTCCACCAATGCTTTGGTGTCGGCGGTTACCCTATTAGCCTCGATTGTCGAAGAAGAATGGGTTAGACCAGGCTTTTTTCCCGTCTGGCGCCGTAATCTCAACACGGACATATTTGGCGCTTTCCGGCACGACATACTCGGCTTCGGTCAACAGTTCACCATCGGTTGCAGTTAAGTGTTTGCCTCGACTGCGCTGTGACTTGAAGGTAATCGCTTGCGCTTCTTCGCATTTCACCACAATTTTCTTGGCCTTCTCACGCCGACTATCTTCAACATCGACCAAATCCAGATCGTGAATTTCTGGTCCCAACGTCGAATAGAATGCNCCATCACGGAAGGCGCTCATAATCCCTTCTGTGGTTAACGCTGTCGCTTTGACATTTACCCACGCGTGAAAGCAGTCGTGCTCGGTTCCGTGNGAATCGTCTGCTGAGATACCGTATACACGGCCGGCCTTATCCAGCAGTTCATCCCAGGCCTGCTCAGAGAACCCCTTCCCAATACCCATGCAAGTATCGTTATAGACTTCAACAGCGAAATAGTCGTGCAAGGGTAGATAGTCCAGCAGCGTGTGTCCACACCAGTAGGGATGGCACAGCACCGCTTCGCCCCCCTGACTCTTGATCTCCTGAATCACGTCATTGGGATGAAGTTCCGTACAATTGATCCGTTCGTGAACGTCGATGGCCACAATATGGTAAGTATCACCACCATAGGGATTTGAAGGGTGGACTTCACTGCCGGAAATGGCTAAGAAACCATCCGTGCTAAAGCTGGAAACATCGTTGACGGTACGATGATCGGTTAAGACCAGAAAGTCGTAACTGTGTTCACGATAGGCGGCGAAACGTTCATCCATTGGCAGCCGTCCGTCCGACTCCGTGCTATGGCTATGGGTGTTACCTCGGTACCATTGTCCCGGTGATTTGAAGGGGTTTGTCTTCATCGGCTTATCTCCTAGTTATTTGCAACATATTTACAAAATTCCAATTGAAGGTTTATACGTCAACTTTGATTTTATCCGGACTCTCGTGTTCGGTATGCGGGTTGGCTACTGCACAGGTTTCATAGTTTACCCTCTCTTTGCAGAATTTCAACCAATGAGTCTTTGACACCGAGTGGGAGATTGACCCAACTGTTTCCTCGTCGTTCAGACTCGTAGATGGCCATAATAATCTCCACTGCCTTGTAGCCGTCATCTCCGTTACAGCGGGGTTGCGATTGATTCTCGATAGATTCGATCAGGTCTTTTGCAGCCTGTAACACCGAAGTTTCGGACCTATCGGCAGAGTGGGCTGGTTCTGGAAATTTTTGGGGCGTTAGATTCCACCAGGATCCGGACTCGAACTCGATGGGTTCGGCAACCCACAATCCCCGGCCGAATCCCAACCTCAAGACCCCTTTTTCACATTGTAATTCAATATCCCACCGCTCATATTGGGTGAGTTCATTACTGATAACGACGCCATCGCCCCCATTTTCAAACTGGAGTAAACAATAGCTGGTATCCTCAACTGGAAATTGGTGACGCTTGCGGCGCTTCGCCGTACCCAGGACGGAGGTGACCTCCCCAGCGAAGAAGCGCAAAATGTCAAAAGTGTGAACGGCGTCGTGAAGAAGCGGGCCTTCGGTATCTGCTACCCAGTCGGGAGAGGGTTTACATCCTTGACAGTGGCCAACCAGATGTAGCAACGGTCCCAGGGCTCCGGAATCCAATAAGTCTTTGGCGGCCTGATATTCGTCAGACCAACGACGAGAGCAGTTGATAAGCAGGGGAATATCCGCCCTCTCGCAGGCCTGAATCATCGCTTCACAAGCGGCCAGGTCCAAAGCCATCGGTTTTTCGCAGAAAACCCCTTTTATGCCTGATTGAGCAGCGGCAACCACCATCTCCTGATGCAAAGGGGGATGCGTAGCCACGCAGACAATGTCTAGATTCTCGCCAGCTAACATTTGAGTGTAGTCCTGATAGAGGCTATCGACGCCCCACCGTTGACCGAAGGCCTCCAATTTGTCTCGACTCCGGTTACAAGCTGAAACCATGGTCGTATTCGGTAAGGTGTCGAATGCGCCGGCGATGGAAATAGGATGGACATCCGATTCATCTTCCATCGTACTGGCAATACGACCGCAACCGATGATACCAACGCGATAGTTATTCATCTTAAGTACTTCTCCATTTGTGATAAAATTTAAATTGTAAGAAATAGTTGTATGGTGATGAGATGTCATTAAGATGCCCTATTCTCAGTAAATTCTAGCGTCAGTACCTTGATCTCTGAGCACGTTTTCCACTTGGCTTCATCCACCAGATGATTCCTTACCCGTTGGCCGACCTCTTCCAGAACAGCCAGTCCGGTCTCCAAGCCATTAGAGAAAAGGGACTGCCAATGTGTAAGCAGAATTGGCCATCCCCCCGAATCGAGTACCTGACGAACTTTTCCTCTCTGACCATCTGCTGTCAGAATATGATCGGCAACACTATTGATAAAATCGCGATCGGTACGTGGAGTATCAATGGTCTACCACCAGAAGTCGTCGACTGTGGATGGAATCGCGACCAGGGTTTACTGTCCCCCTGTTGATATGCGACCCAGGTCTGGCAGCGCTGTTTTGGTGTAACATTTGAAGGAAATCCCAGGACGATTTTGCATTGTAGACCTCATATTGAGCTGTAGTGATTGCATGGATATATTCCTGCTCAACTTCGATCCCAAATACCCAGGGAGAGGTAACCCCTGGGGCTTCAATACCCGCTGATTTCAGATATTCGAGCGACTTTTTGATATAGGTGTCAAACTGTATCGGTCCTGCTCCTGTGACCATGCAGATTCGCCTTGATCCAAATACGATCCGGTACTCAGATCGACCGCTAGATTATGCGTAATTCCCTCCGGGCAGAAATCGAACCGAGCCGATAACCGATGGTTAGCGGTATCCAACCATTGTCTTGTCAAGAGCGGACTGTAACCCGCAATTCTGGTCATGATATCCCTTTTCCCGGCCGGAGCCGGAACAATCGAAAACTTGCCCGCTATTTGATAGGCCTCTACCACTTGACAGAACCGGTCCAGAAAAGCGTTTGGAATCGTCTCCAAAAGTTGTCTGCCATCTGCTGTTAGAGGTTAATTGTGATGTACATCTTCCTAGTGGTTGCGAAAAACGTGAATCAGCGGACAACTGTCGTCCACCAGTAGCGCAATCGGCACCTTTGTTGACATTAGTGACACCTCTGTAATCTCTGCGGATACAGTTGTCGTGCTTCTGTATACCTCGGATCACCCTCAGTTACCTGTACCCAACAGCCCCAGCTAGATCTTTCATCTCTGATAGACTTAAAATGCGCATTTCAAGTCCCTCCTTCAGCCTATTTTTCCGCTGAAACTAGGGTTAGTGCGTATACTGTCGCACTATACAGATGCAATCGCAGCAGGTAGGCGTCACTGTCGAGATCGAACAAGCGGCTTTCTGTCCATTTAACTTGATGAACCAGAGAATCGCCTGTAATGACATACGATTCCTCTTTGGTAAATCCCTGTACACGTCGCCCGTTTCGATCCAGCAGTCCCACCCGTATTTCTCCCGCCGAAGCATCAGCGTTCAACAGAATCTGGGTAACATTAGAAAATGAAATCGGCTTGAGTGTCATCTGTCCTACGTTTTGCAGGCGGGATTTCAAAGTTGACTGGTTACTAACAGTAAGGGTGTAATTCCAGCGAACCGATCTGTCGGTAGCGTCACCATGCCAACGCCGCTGATATGCGTGTAATCATCTGCACCGGTCGCCCCCTTTGAGTAACCGCCATAATAAAATCGGATCTCATCCTCCAAAAAGACTGGAGTGGAATTGGTGAAGATCGAGCCGCTATCGAATTGATCCTTCTCGGCTTGGCCCGTTCTATTTTTGCCTCCTGTGCTTGGGCGTGGAATAAAAAACGATTCTCTGAGCGGACGACGCCAGTCGATGCCATTCCGGCTGAGGCCGAATTCGATATCGATTATACCACCCCCTTCCGCCCGATTCAGGACCTGGTTCAGGCAAAAATAGACATCCTGGTAAAAGAAGACGGGCGTTGTATGGAACCCAAGATGCGGTGGATCGAATTCATCGGGAACACAAAGCAGCTCTGGTTTAGACCAATCGATAAAGTTTTTACTGGTCGTTCTTCCCATCCCATGTTTCCAGTACATGCCGCCATCAGGCGCGTCAATCCACATTTTACCATAGATTACGAACAGATCGCTTTTGGGATCATATAGTACGTCGACCGCGTCAGAAATTGACAACGGCACATCCCACGATCGATTGTTCGTAGCCTCCGATTCATGGTCGGCCAACGGTACAGGTGTACCATAATCGCCATAAGAGACTTTTAGAAGGGGAGCTTGTGGATGCTTGGTCCAGGTGATACCATCAGGCGAAACAGCGACACACAGGCCGGGAGTTTCAACCCCGTTGTTTTTGGCAAAGTCGAAGTAGGCCATTTTGTATCGCTTTTGTGACTCGGCCTCTTTCGGGTCATAAATAACCGAGTTCGCATAACGCAGGGAGTATCCGCCGTTTCCGACCAGGACAATATTGGTATGTTCGATATCGTTAAAAGCGAATTGGTTGAGGTTGGGTTTGTTAAAGTGGATGCCATCGTCCGAGATTGCATAGAAGACCACACAGCGATGCGTTTTTTTGCTCTGCCCGGTCACCGGCAAAGGCTTGGTACCAAAGCTGGCATTTACCCGTTTTCGGGTCGCGATGTATGCTGGTCCATCCAATTGCCACCTCCCACGGTCGATTGGCTTTAATCAACGGATTAGAAGGATGCCGTTTGGTTGACTGAGGATACGCCTGGTTCCGGACCGATAGAGAATATCGTTATCGTCTACAAAGAGGATTATTCGTTGCATTGGCAAGCAGCTCCATTCGTAAAGACATAGGAAAAGATACAGATAGAGAAGAGACATAGCGACACCGTAAGTGATTTCTCGTGAATGTTTTCATCATTGTGAATCTCACGCCAGCTCAATCCACCTCATTACACGGTCGATTACCCATCGGTTGGCGATCGATCATATCTCTCTGGCTGTTAAACATTCCCATCGAGAATATTGATTCTATATGGGACGAATGTTCAAGGCCAAAGCAAGTGGAATTCTGCAAAGGAGGAATAAGCGGCTTCATGGGACGCAGCCGCCCGGAGACTAGCCCCAGTGCAGATCGATTTCAAGCACTCTACACAGCGCGGATGTGGTTATAGCCGCCTGCCCTGTCCGGGCCAGGGCGTCAGCGGCAGCCGGGCTGACGGCGATGGACTCGCCCTCCAGCAAATCTACCAGTTTTTGCGTAGTACCGTCGTTCCAATCAAAAGACATCAGTCCAGTAACGGCCCAGTAGCGTACCACGCTATCGGGATCATCCAGGCACTCAACCAACCCTCTCTTCCCCTTCTCTCCTAACCTTGCAAGGTCTGCGGTCTCCAGAACACGCTCGATGTTGTCGCAATGGACGCCGACCTCGTAGTTGACGCTGCCGCGCTCTACTACCGTCCTGGCAACGATTTCCGTCTCGTCAAGATGCCTCAGATCGTGAGTCTCAACCATCCGATCGAAATGCTTTTTACGGAGTTGCTCTTTGATTGGATGAAACTCAGGGGCGTTGGCCAGGTTATGGATCTCTTCCGGGTCATTTTCAATATCATGCAACTCTTCACACGATTTCGAATCTTGCCGTACCAGGTATTGCTTGAAGTCCTCAGAGATCGGCATTAGAAAGACACCATCAGGGTCATGGATTTTTTGCTCCCAGAGAAGACATGAAGTCTCCCAGAAATCGCGTGCAGACGGGCCCTCGGGAGGCACTTCCCTGAAGAATCCTCCATCCGGATAGAGCGGGGCGTAAGGACGGTGAGGGAGGAAATCCCGGATGTAGCGGTATTTTTCAGTTCGAATCGTCCGAATGACTTCGTTACAATTATCCAGACGATCTCTGGCGCTGCATACATAATCTCGCGGTTGGTTCTTCTGTGGTCCAAACAACACTCGTCCCTGGAAGTGCTCCGGACCGGGCATCCCGGCTAGGCTAAGCATCGACGGCCTCAAGTCCATATGCATCACCAGATCATCCACCGCGGTTCCAGGACGGCTCGGGGCGAGATGTTGATATTTATCGGGGAACCTGACAATCAAGGGCACACGCAGTCCGTCGTCGTAGACGTATGTTTCCGTGCGAGGATAGCCTGAGCCGTGATCGGCCCAGAAGAACACGATCGTATCGTCGGCCAGATCATGCTACTCGAGCTTTTCCAGTACGTCTCCTACCCGGTAATCGACCTGGGTTACCGGGTCGTAGAAGAACGCCATTCTTTCCCGAAAAAGTGTTGCGTCAGGCACAAAAATCGGAAACGGCGCTTTGGCCGGATCATGCGATTCCGCCTCTTGCAGCAGATTCGAACGCTGAAGCCGAACCTCCTTAGGCGTCATCTAGAAAGTACTGGCATGAGATTCCCCAAAGCTGAAGACAGCGAAGAACGGTTTGTCTTTGGGGCATTTCTGCCAGAGATCTTCCGATTTGAGGTACTGCGCCCATTCATCCGAGTCGATATAGGTGTTGATATCCATATTTAGCTGCGTGCTGATGTAACCGGCTTCCATGAGGTATTGCGGCAAAAACCTGACGCGGTCCGGTCGGATTGCGAAACTGCGGTGGTGGTGAGTGCCGAGTGTAGCGGGGTGCATACCTGTAAAGATGCTGGTACACGACGGCGAGCAGATCGGCCCGGCGGTAAAGGCGTTTGTGTAGCGGAGGCCTTCAACCGCTAGTCTATCCAGGTTCGGCGTCTTGGCATAGAGATGGCCATAACATCCGAGATGCCGGACACTTAGATCGTGGGTATTGATCCACAAGAAATTTGGGCGTTGGTTTGGTTTCATCTTGGAGCGTCAACAGGTAATGTTAAGGGTTAGTTGCTAACCGTCTAGGCATGGGTTATATCTTCCTCTTATCCACGGATAAAGAAATCCACTTCTTTAATCAGATTGCGACCATAATAAATCTTCATTTTCTTCGTGCTAGCAAAGAGCATGGCTTTACACATAGTGTCCTCGCCAGCGCTTGCCGGTTTTGATTTATATGGGTACTGGTGCACTCTCTGGTAACCTCATCTTAAAGCGCCTTTGAACTTGAGTGAATTCTCTCTGCCTCCAGGCAAAAAGCTATCATTCCAGCAGAGAGAAGCCAGAATAACAGGCTAGCTAATCGATGTCAAAGACAGGGGGAATATCCAAGATGGAAAAACCTGCAGAAGTCCCAGAGACACTTATCACCTAGAAACCTATTCGGCTATAATTTGAGCGATCTGGTAAAAACAGGAAAGTTGAAATGAAAAAGTATCTGGCTGTAGTCGGCGTTTGGTTGTTCGTGTTGGTTGGCTTAATAGGTTCGGCTCAGGCTGAAGTAAACCGATTAAAATTGATGCGATTGGTGTGATTGACTAGACCGTTTGGTTGGGCAGGTTTGGTCTATGCTAAAGATGAAAAAGAGATGGTTGTTGGGAGTGATAAGGACCTGAAGGGGATTACGGCGAGAAAGATAACCTGGAAGAAAGACGCAGCCAAGATGGTGCTGGTTCCTGAAGGTGGTTCCCTAATGGGTTCTACTGATGGAGCAGATGATGAAAAACCGATGCATACTGTCTATCTCGATGCCTTCTACATGGATAGCTATGAAGTGACCAATGCTCAATATCAGCAATTCGTTCGAGATACTGGTCACAGGCAACCAGCCTATTGGAGTAACCCAAGATTCAATTCTCCGCAGCAACCTGTAGTTGGAGTCAATTGGTTTGATGCCACCACCTACGCTGTCTGGGCAAAAAAGAAGCTTTCGACTGAAGCCGAATGGGAGAAGAGCACACAGGGAGGGTTGTCAGGCAAGACGTAATTGATACTAGCCAAGCGTGTTATGATCAAGGAGGAAATGGCAAACCAAGCTCAGTTGGATCAAACAAAGACAACGGTTACGGACTATATGATATGGTAAGTAACGCTTGGGAATGGTGTGCTGATTGGTATGATCCAGAGTACTATAGCCAATCGCCACGACAACACCCCAGAGGTCCAGTTAATGGTAGCTACCGTGTAGTAAGAGGTGGCTCATGGTACACTAAGAAAACCGACTAAGAGTGGCTCTCCGTGATGGTAAAAGGCCATCGAACCCAGACGATCATTTCGGTTTTCGGTGTGTTGTATCGTACCTGCCAATACCGGGAAATTCGCCTAAAAAAATGATAGACAATGCGTCTGTTTTTTGATACAATGCCTCTTCATCAGGAGGTGATTTTTCAGGTGTCAAAGAATTTGCTCATACTATTTCCTTCCCGTAGGGTAGATGATATCGGGTCATTCCCATTTCAATTATGTCCAGACGACTCCTCTAGAAATCCAAGCGGCTTTCGATTTTAGACCTCAGAAACCTCCAATGTATATCCTCACTTAGACTAGCAAGAAAGAGAGCTACACTACGAAAGATCTTTCCTTTTGTAGCGATAACAGGAAAGGTCTCCATCGACAATCTGAAGGGTGTAATGGAGGAACTTGAGAACTACCAGCGCCTGGGAGTACGTATGGGAGACTCGTCAACCTACTTTGTCGTACGGGGCTCGGAACAGCAGCGACCCCACAATCAAGAGAGTTGAGTACGGACTGGTCTGAGCATAACACGTCATAGGTACTGCGTGCGAATGAGAATATCCGCCGAATTGTAACTGCCGGACCGATGGGATGATCGTGGACTGGTCGTTGGCCTTCACGAGAAACCTCGCAAGCCTGGCGACGATGACCAATGTCATACCTGTACAACCCGAATGGGAGAACGGGTGTCTTTTGCCGCCTAAATCTACTGGGACCGTACAGGTAGTGTAGTGGAGGATTTAGAATTAGAAGCGATTTGACTCGCTAAATATCTCGATTGTAGGAGGATATGTTAATGGCACGTGTTGCCGTCATTGGTGGAAGTGGTCACGTTGGAACATATTTAGTTCCGCGTTTAGTTGAGGCTGGCTACGAGGTCATCGTTGTTAGCCGGGGCCAACGTGACCCCTATCAACCTCATGCCGCCTGGAATGCTGTCCAAAGAGTACGATTAGAGCGTACCACTGAAGAGGAACTGGGCACATTTGGGCAGAGAATTCGTAAACTGAATCCCGATATCGTTATCGATATGATCTGTTTTAATCTCAAGAGTGCCCAACATCTGGTAGAGTCATTACAGGGACAGGTTCGGCATTTTCTACACACTGGCACGATTTGGGTCCATGGTCCGAGCGTTGAAGTTCCGACGACCGAAATGCAGCCCCGCTGTCCTTTTGACGAGTATGGGATTCAGAAGGCGGCCATTGAAGCATATTTGTTAGATGAAGCGCGGCGAAAAGGGTTTCCAGCCACAGCCTTACATCCCGGTCATATTGTTGGCCCAGGCTGGATGCCACTCAATCCGGCGGGTAACTTTAATCCAGATGTTTTTAGCAAACTCGCTCAAGGGGAAGAGCTCACGCTACCGAATATCGGGTTAGAAACAGTTCATCACGTCCACGCCGATGATGTTGCTCAGTTATTTATGCAGGCTATCGCTAACTGGAGTAATGCCATTGGTGAGAGTTTCCACGCCGTTTCATCGGCCGCAGTCTCTCTAAGGGGCTATGCGGAGACAGTTGCAAGCTGGTTTGGACAGGAAGCACAGTTGCGTTTTCTACCTTGGGAAGCATGGCGCAGTACGCATTCTGAAGCGGAGGCAACTCAAACCTGGAGTCACATTGCTCATAGCCCCAACTGCAGTATCGCCAAAGCACAACAGTTGCTCAATTATCAGCCTCGTTATACCTCATTTCAGGCGGTTTACGAAGCTGTCAATTGGTTGATCGCACAGGGTATTGTTAAGACTTGACTCTTCTACCTATTAACTTTTAGAACCTACTTTGGAATTCATTTTCAGGAGGTAAACCGATGACACCTGACAAGGGAGAGCAAATTCTCTCAAACGTAAACACCCAATCTTCACCCTCTCAACTAAAGATTACCGATATGCGCTTAGTACGCGTGGCATCAGGAGGGCCGATCCTCAAGTTGGATACTAATCAAGGCATCTATGGATTGGGTGAGGTACGGGACGGAGCTAGCGGCACCTATGCTTTGATGCTCAAAAGCCGGATTATAGAAGAGAACCCATGCAACATCGATAAGATCTTTCGTCAGATCAAACAATTTGGGCATCACGCCAGGCAGGGGGGCGGAGTCTGTGGTATTGAGATGGCCTTGATGGATCTGACGGGTAAAGCCTACGGTGTACCGTGTTACCAGTTAGCTGGCGGTAAGTTTCGGGACCGGATCCGCTGCTATTCTGATACACCTACTTTGCACGATCCAGTTGAGATGGGTCAAAAGCTGAAAGAGCGAATGGATTCGGGGTTCACCTTCTTGAAGATGGATGTCGGCATCGGACATCTGAGAGGGATATCAGGGACGCTGTCTGTCCCTTCAGGTCACCTCGATAATCATAATTTGATGCACCCCTTCACCGGTATCCGGATTACCGATAAAGGGCTTCAAATGTTGTCAGAATATGTCGGCGCAGTGAGAGAGATCATCGGTTATGAGGTTCCGCTAGCACTGGACCACTTTGGGCATATCGGTGTGGAGGACTGTATCCGACTGGCGCGAGAACTGGATCAGTACAATCTAGCTTGGCTGGAAGACATGATCCCTTGGCAATTTACCGATCAATATGTTCGACTCTCTAATGCCTGTACTACTCCGATCTGTACCGGCGAAGACATCTACTGCAAAGAAGAATTTGTCAAACTGTTTGAGGCTAAAGCCATCGCCATTAGCCACCCCGATATCGCCACTTCTGGTGGTATTCTGGAGACCAAGAAAATTGGTGATCTGGCACAGGAACACGGTATCGTCATGGCCATGCACATGGCGGGTACACCGATCTGTGCCATGGCCAGCGTTCACTGTGCGGCGGCTACGGAGAATTTCCTGGTTCTGGAGAATCATTCTGTAGATACGCCTTGGTGGGATCAACTGGTAACAGGATTACCTCATCCGATCATTCAAGACGGATACATAACGGTCCCCACTTCACCCGGCCTGGGAATTAGCCTTAATGAGGAGGCCATCAAGGCACATCTACATCCCAACGAAACTGGATATTTCCTACCCACCACAGAGTGGGATCTAGAGCGGTCTCACGACCGGCTCTGGAGTTAAGTTGTAAAACTGATAGATTCCTGCGGCGCGGATTCAGGTTAGATTGCGCTGGCCGTTAACCCACCATCGACGACCAGCGTTGTCCCGGTGATCCATTCGGCATCGTCTGAAGCCAAGAAGACGGCCGCTCGCCCGATATCGCGGGGAAGACCGAATCTCGGTAGTGGCGTTTTTTGTCGACTGGTTTCTATTTCTGCTGGTGTCAAATAATCCTGTATCGCCGTTTCGATATAGCCGGGGCAGATGGCATTAACCGTGATACAGTCAGAGGCCACTTCCAGTGCGGTATCGCGTGCCAGATTAACGACACCGGCCTTGGCGGCTGTATAGGCTGGCCCGGCCCCACCACCAACCGCATGCACCGAGGCAATATGGATGATGCGCCCACACTTCGATTTTCTCAGATGTGGAATGGATTTTTTGGTGGTGACAAAAATAGACCTCAAATTTACGGCAGTCATTTTATCCCAATCTTTAATAGAGAGGTCTTGGCTCTGTCCCGGAATGTAAATACCGGCATTATTAACCAGAATATCGAGTTGTCCGAATCTGTCGATTGTTTGCTGGATCAGTGAGTCCACTGCGCTGTCGTCGGCGATATCGATCTGCACAAACAAGCCTGCACTGCCAAGTGTCTCGATTTCTTGAACCGTAAGAGTGAACACATCCTGCTGGTGGTATTTCCCACGGCTAGGTTCAGCTTGAATATCCGCTACGACAACTTTTGCCCCCTCCCGCGCAAACTCTAGTGCAATCCCTCGCCCAATTCCTGAACTAGCTCCAGTTACAAGTGCAATTCGATTCTTTAGTAACACGTCCGGTTTAAACCTCCATTCCTTGTTATCTGAAGCTAAACTTTTCTATCCCATCTACCGATAAGAGATCGGTGTCATTGTCTCCACACCATTGCTAGCAGACGATACTATATAACTATCACACAAAAAGGTCAAGTCCTAAAAAACATCTGACAATGGGGTATCTACACAGCATAGACCTACTATCAGAAGTAAGGAGTATCAAATAATGCGAAAAATTAAAGCCAACATTAATATTCCAATTGAGAAAATCGAAAAAAGGCTTTCTACTATACTCAATAAAGCCGATATTGCTTTTCTGGATCAACAACTATCTGACAAACTAGAATCACTTGAATTTGATCTGATTGACGCATTGGTAGTGGCGTTTCGGACTTCTGGTCGACCCCGACAATCACTAGAAAATATTATCAACCAAACAATCGCCAATATTAAAGCTACCAATCCCTACAAGTAGATCTTCATATCTTTCTACTGAAATCTGAACGGAATGATAAAACAAGGGTTTAAAATCTATTTTGGTGAGGGTTGATTAAATTGAAAAAGGGGAAGAAGCTATCATCTCTCCATACTTCGATTAAATGCTTCTTTCAATGAAGCGAGATTCTCACTTTCCTTCTCATGATTTTTCATTACTGGTATTTTCCTTAGAATTAACGGTTGTCAGGGTATATTCACACGGCCTCAAAATAGACCTGAAAGAGACGTAAGCCGTAATTAGCGAAGCAGGCTCCACCTAGGACCATTTCATTGCGTGTAAATGTCAGTCAGTATGGTGGAATAGACCGGGAAGGGTTTCCAAGATCTCTTTCTGTTTTGGATTGGCTTCGTCAGTAGGTTGACCCGTTTCGGATTCAGATTCATCGGTTGACGTTTCTTCTTCCGTATCGAACAGATCACCCTGAGTGGCATTTATAACACTTGATTCATTTGAATCAGATGTTACACTTTGCGACTCCAACGCACCCAACTTTTCTAAATCTTGACGGTGCTGGTGAATCGTTGACCGATGACACCTAAATCTTCACTACTAAATTATATACTGATAAGCTTAAAAGGCTTATGCTTGGATTGCCAACAAGGAAATATAACCGACGGCCGTTTTAGACTCAAAGAATATTGTCAGGCTTGTGGCAGCAAAGTTGAAAGAAACAGTGGTGATAGCTGGGCATTTCTGATATTTATTGATCGGTCAGTCTTTTTATTTCCATTAATTGTAGCGTTATTTTTTCGACTAAATTTAAAGGTATTTATAGTTTCGGCCGTAATAATGACTATTTGCTTGACTCTATCTACTTCTAAGCGACTATCTTTATCCATTGCCATCGAACGATGGTTATCTAGTAAATTCAAATTTGAGGGCTAAGTCTAATTCGTTTTTAAACTACTATTGTCTAGTCATCAGAGTAATATGGTTAGCAATTTGGGGGAAGTTATTTGTTGATTCGTCTTCGGTGATGAATAGTTTTTAAGCCAAGAAATTATTTGAGGTGAATGGATTCTGGGCTATATTTGGGTGAGATTTGTTCTTTGCCGTCCAGATTAGATCAGGTGAAAGGGGACATTAGCTAGTTCTGAGCGAATTGAGTGAGGAACGACCGATAGTTGAATATGAGGTTGGAAAAGGAAGAATTCTAACTCTGGGTCATCATAATGACGTCATACTGATAAGAAGTCAAAAGAGAGCAATAATTTGAGAAAGCTGACGGATAATGTTTTGACCTATCTGGCTGAGAATTCAGAGTTCCTGACAGCCGAACCAGCCGATAAACTAACAACAACTTGAGCCCGGCTTAAAAGGCAAGATTAACCGGCTCTATCTATCCAACTTCGACTAGCGATGGCGGAAAGTGACACACGATAGTAATAGGCTATGGCGGTATGTGTTTCTATTCCACGATTTAGCCTTTTGATTTTATTTTCAAAAAAGGCCTTTTTCTATGACATTCCTGCTCTCCCCTTATAGAAACTGTCCCGATGTCCGATGAACACGATCTCCGTGGTCACGGAGTTGTTTCATTTCCTGCTCGGTTAAGGGACGCCAGTCGTTGAACAAGTTGAGAGTTTCTTCTAATTCGATCCGGTCGTTGGGAGCAGTGAGTCCAACCGAGACCGCGCTGTTGGAGAGCACAAACCGATAGCAATCCTGGGCTGTCGGAGGTATTGTCTGTGGGGGATCCTCCGCTGTGCTTTTCAGCAGCGCGCCCCAACGAAGTCCGGTAAAGGTAACAACCGGTATCTTCAGCGAAGCCGTCACAGGAAACACCTCCTGTTCCGCCCCGCGGTGGGCGGCATTGTAGCGGATCATCAATAACGACGCCTCTTGCCGTTCTGCCCGTCGAGCGGCCAATTTTCTCTGATGTGTCGTTAAGCCGATCAATCTGACGACCCCTTCATCCCTGGCTTGCTGGATTACACCTAACGCACCGTCCTTTCCGCTGATGGTTTCCCACTCCTCTTCCGTCTCTACATAATAAAACGTCAAAACGTCAATCCAACTGGTACCCAATCTATCCAACAGTTGATCCAATTCTCTTCTGGCTTGATCCTGACGACGGGCAGAGAATTGAGTGGCGATAACGATTTGGCCTCTTTGGTCGTTCGAGAGTTGTCGAATCGCCTGGCTCATTCCGTCCGGATGGCCACACCAATTGAGATAGTTAATACCTCGACCAATAGCGTGGGCTACATCCTGAGATGCCAGGTGTGTGTTGCCGCGAGTGGCGAGTCCGAGTCGACAGACTGGGTCACCACTCCGCGTTACAATATCAGGTGAAAAAAACATCGGTTTTCCTCTCAGCTAAATCGAAGCAGAATCTATGGTAGCATAAGAGTCCAAACCGAGAAAACCTGCAAAACAAGGTTTCCTTATAGGGAAATTGGCCAAGAGATTCCCAAGGAATCTTATGGTAGACTGCGCTATAACAGGAGAGTAAACCGGATCCGGTGTAAAGGGTAAGGTACAGGAAGCTAGAAAGTGCTGAAGAAAAAACTAACCCGATGGCACGCACTATAAACTTAAGGAAAACCCAATGCACGTCGGCACACAACAGTTCAACGCGTCAGATAAAGATCTGGAGTATCTAGCCAGACACGGTGTGTTCAACAAGAACGAAAACTTTATCACCTTTCATCGAGAGTACGATTGGGATGTCGAAGAACTAGCGCAGAAAAGAGAAGTGTACCCAATTTGGCAGCGACATGGAGATGGCAGCGATACCTGTCGCCCAACTCAACGTCGATGGTCGTGGTGTTCCCAACTTCATGCTCGGCAATTATACCGAGGGCAACAAAGAGATTGAACTATTTTGCAACATGGTTCGACAGGCAGCAGAAGCGGGAATACCAGCGGTCAAATACTACCTCTGCGAGATGGAGAACCAACGCCCTGAGAGTAAGCCGCCCGGACGTGGGGGTTCTGTCTACAGTACTTGAGATCTGTGAAAGCCCTTATCATGGTGTCAATCTTTGCCTGAGCTGCATGGCGGAGGGTTCGGAGACTCCTAGAAAGGAGGAACCCGAGATTATCCGCTACTTCGGTGAGCGGAAGAAAATTTTCCTGATTCACTTCCGCAACATCGTCGGTGATCGTAACAAGTTTCAGGAGGTGTGGCCGGACGAAGGGGTGATAACATGCACCGGAACATGCAGGTACTCAAAAAGGTCGAGTACGAACACATGGTTGTTCCGGACCATGCACCCGGGCATAAAGATCCGGAGAGCGGACGGCAGGCATTTGCCTTCGAGTTCGGTTACATCAAAGCTATGATTCAGGCGGTGATGGATAAGGATTGAGTTTCGTGCTAGCGAATTCTCAATTCTTAGCGACTAAATCAGGGGGAATCGGCCTTGGATTGGGGATGATTGAGGGACTATGATTAGATCTACTCCCCGGTTGAATCTGCTAGTTCAACGACACGGACGATCCGTCGACCGTGATGGGCCTGACTATAATTGTCTGTGGCCTTGATATGGATAGTATGTGTTCCAACAGGTATATCAGTTGGCATCTTAGCCTGCCAGATATGTTGTGAGAGTATAGCTTCCTCTAGCGTAAAATCGTGTTGCACCTTCGGCCTCCCCATCAACTCATGGAGGCGGTCATAAAGCTGATTTTGTAAGGTTTCAACTTCTTCCCGCGCTCTCAGGTCTTCGTAGTAGGGGTCTTTTCGCTCGACCCATTTCATTTCAGTCCAGGGCCCATCAGTACCAATCCGCATTTCGACTCTGGTCCGTTTATTGCCGGCAAAAACATTGACGATCACCGGAGTTTCCAATAGTCGATCTGTACTGACCTCCCAGGGAGTGTAGATGTTCATCTGATAATCCGCTGGCCTTCGAGCAACTTTGAACCGAATCTTGTACTGGCTACCGGCAAAAGTAACAATACTGTATCCATTGGGAGCACCGTCGCTCATAACGGTGTGTGGGATACCGAGTTCGTCTTTCTCACCGCTCCACCAACTTCCCGAAACCGTCGCGTGGTTGTGATGATGATGTGCTGGTTCCTGAACCTTTTCTTCCCGGTTAGACGTATCGCTGATCTGGTCGCGAATTGGGTCTTCAGCCAGAGCGGATGTACCAACTGGATCGAGAGGCGGGATAAAATCGTCGCGCTGATAGTGCGTGTGCGCCGAGAAAGAGAGCGTATGCGGAAAATCGCTTAACAGTGAGATCAATTCCTTGCCATCTTTTGTAGAGGTTAAAGGGGCATGCATTGAAGCCACGATCAAATAGTCTTTTGGCACATGCTTCAAGTCATTTTCAATGAACCGGAGTTGCTTTTCGCCAATCAACTCTTTATAACTACGTTGACCGCCCCTCATCAGATGATAGACATTATCAATTACAATGAAGTGGACCTTCCCCCAGTTAAAGGCATAAGAGGTCGGGCCAAAGACCTGTTCAAAAGTTTCATCCGAATAGGCCTCATCCTTGGCATCATAATTTTGGTCGTGGTTACCAAGTACGTTATACCAGGGAATATTGATTTGTGATAAGACCTCAGTTAGCGGTTGGAACAACGATAGGTTGTCGCCAACCAGATCTCCAAGGCTAAGCCCCAGCACGGCTTCAGTACCGATAACTTCCCCAACTACATCGTGTGCAACCCACTCAACTTGTTGCATATTGTAGGGTTGCGTATCGCCAAACAGCAACAGTTTGAAAGTCTCGGGTTCGCCTTGAGCATAGAGCGGAAAATCAATCCGGTCTGGTAAGTCGCCTGTCGGAGCCAAGCCGGGATACTTCAAATCCTTCGGCGAACCATCCGGTTTATGGATATAATAAAACTGGGGCAAATGATCCCGGTTTAGCGGCGTCATATAACCTGTTGGCTTGATCACGGCAATGATAGTATCTGTGGTGACGGATAGTTGATAATTCCCGTTAGTGTCGGTTAAAACGACATCGAGACCATTGGTAACAGCCACATTGGAGATTCCTCTCTCTCCCTGATCCAGATTCCCATTCTGATTCTGATCCAGAAAGACGGTGCCGCGAGCAACCGCTCCCGGTTGTCCATTAACTGGGTTAACGTAAATTAAAGCCATTAAAGTGAACATAAATAGGTGTTTCATCGGTTCTCCAAAAACGGGCAACGCCCAATCCTTAATCACGCCGATTGGTTTAAGCTGAACTACTCGCCGTGAAATCTAGCTCCATCAGCTACCTCTACTACCTGGTCCCATATCCTTGTAGGCCTACGGTACTTCCTCACGTAGCGAGTTCCGCTCTTCGGACTTAACGAAAATTCCTTGATTTTCAAGGTCTAGGTAGATAACGTGTCCTTTAGTTAATTCGAGGGCTTTTCGCCGAGATAAACCCGACCGGCTCCATGACAGGTGGTACCCCAGGTCTGTGCCACGGCATCGGGGCTACCCACCAACACATAAGAAGCTGTTCCCATATCGCCGGGGATCAAAACGGGCTGTCCAATCTAACTATAATTATGGATTTCTTTTGGCAGGACATCAATTTTATGGCATTGTGCTGGTGGCAATTGGCAATAAGATTTTATCAATGCTCCTTACCAGAGGTTAGCCAAGAAGAAAACCGTGGGGAAGAGTTTACATCTTTAACCAACAGAAAGGTCGCACTTATTAGTTGAATCTACCAGCCTGTCCACGCGATTTAATCCAAATTATGCGATTGAGTAGCGACGACAGACCATTAGATTTAGGTGGCGGCCAACCTTCCCGTACTCACTTCAATACCCCGACCAATGGGGACACTGACGGGTTCCATTAGAGGATGATTGTGTAGTGCCTGAATATACAGGTCTGATTCCTCCTTTTCAGGCTCAATGTTATCAGCCACTAAGATACCTCCCGGCCATAAACTTCGCCGCAAGCATATCCAGCATCTCGACATAGAGCCATTCCCGGCAGTCAAGTAAGACAAAGTCAAAGGGAGTTTTTATAGTGCCTAATGTCTCTCGAGCATCTCCTGGTACAAACTCGACCATATCAACCAACCCGGCCTCCTCCACATTCTGCTGGGCAATTTCAATCAACTTTGGGTCGATCTCCAGCGAGGTTAGTCGCGTCCACCAGTGATACGCGCAACATGTGCCATGCCAGATGGCAGAATAGCCGTATGCTCCGCCAATTTCCACCAGTTGCTTTCATCCCGCGGATTGAATCATAATGTGGACAAGGCGCGAGGTATCAGGATGAAGGGTTAACATGCGTTCTTCTCTCGGTCTACTGAGAGCTCGGTGATCTTCGGCGTCTTCCGCCTCAAGCCGATGAAGTACCCACTAAATTCCTTCTTTTTGTATAGGATTCATGTAACTATTCATCTCCTCTTTTCGTAATGGGCTGTTATGGTTACTTCCACCAGCTCGGAGATCAGACATGGTCGCCAGTTAGTGGAACACAATTGTCAATTGAAAAGCCGAGTTGAATTTGTCCATTACCCGATAGTACTTCAACGCCTATCGAGCCATCTCTGTCATCTGCATGGACTTGAAGGTTCTGAAATACGCAATGGGACGATTTCGACCACGCCTTCGGCCTGACCTGCGTTCAGCAGAGCGAAGCCACCCAATCACCAGGTCATACGACCGATGGCTTTGTATCTCACGTTGAGATCCAGATCGTGAGTGTGTCGTACGCCAGTATAGTACCAGTGGATCCCTTCAGCGTCAATGATTGGTTCGGCCGCCGTTTCCATAATCACCCCTCTGTCAAGGATGAACTTTTACGCTGTATCAGGTCAATAACATTCCTGATTCTTGACATTGCTGAGTAACTAACGTATCCTATCCACCGCTGGTTCTTTCTGTTTCAAATTGCAATGAATTGCTATACTTAAAATCCAATCAGAATCAGCAATCCCGTTTAATTATTTCCCATACTTAAAAATTAAGGAAGATGATTATGCAACTTTGTTGGCTTTCACTTTATATGACCATGGTAATCGGCACACCTGAACCGGATCTAGCTGAATATATGGAGAGGGTAGAACCCACTTTTTCTTGGCAACAGATCGATCACATTCAGCATGATAACGGTCAAATCTATAACTTGAGTTTAGTTTCACAAACATGGAAAAAGATTCAGTGGGAACACAATTTGCAGGTGTTTGTACCCAAATCTGTTCACTATCCGGATACCATGTTGCTCCTAGTTTCAGGTGGCTCGACCGACAGTCAGCCCTCTGACAAAGATAATGAGATGGGGCTTAAACTGGCTCAGATGACCGGCTCGGCTTTTGCTATTTTGCATCAAGTACCTAACCAACCGCTCTACGATGGCCGGAAGGAGGACGACCTGATCGCCCACACTTTCGAGAAGTACCTAGAAACCAAAGACAGCAGTTGGTTGCTTCTATTTCCAATGGTCAAAAGTGCTGCCCAAGCCATGACCGCACTGACTCAATTCACCGAGCAGGAATTGAAGGGTAAGATCGAGAAATTTGTCATTACCGGGGCCTCCAAACGCGGTTGGACCAGTTGGCTGACGGCGGCAGTTGACCCTCGCATCAAAGCCAGCATCCCTTTGGTAATTGACGTTCTCAACATGCCAGCACAGATGGAATATCAAAAAGCAACGTGGGGGCAGTACAGTGAACAGATTAATGATTATACTGTACGTGGGTTGCAGGAAAAACTCGAGGAGGAAGAAGGGAAATCGTTGTCGGCACTCGTTGACCCATACAGTTATCGTTCACTGTTGACCATGCCCAAATTGTCGGTCATTGGTACTAACGATCCTTATTGGGTTTTGGATGCCCTCAACCTTTATTGGGATGATTTAGCGCAACCTAACTTTGTTCTTTATGTACCCAACTCTGGGCACGGTTTAGACGATCGTGAACGCACCTTTGCAGGCATAACAGGATTTTATCGCTATATTGCTTCAGATCAGCCGCTTCCCAAGTTAGAGTGGTCGCACCGTCAAGATGATGACAGTCTACACCTTCAGTTTAGTGCTGACCAAAAACCGGCTCAAACTCGCTTGTGGGTTACAGCGTCCCCGAAACGTGACTTTAGATCTGCCAGTTGGGTTGCGGTTCCTATCCAAGAAAAAGGGGGAGGGGAATTCAGCGGTCAAGTCGAGATTCACCAGCAGCAATATGTCGCCCTTTTTGGGGAATATGTGTTTATGGTTGACGGGCAACCCTGTCCACTTTCAACGCAGATCAACATCGGTTCCACAGCCCAGAAAAAATAGTCGATCTTGGTCTAAAAATTGAAAAACTAAAAAGCCTCGGCATAAAAAAAGAGCCAGTTATTACAACTGGCTCTTTTTTGTTTACCCCAGTTTGTGAATGGGGCTAATACATACCACCCATATCGCCGCCACCACCAGGAGGCATCGCGGGGGCGGGCGGATCTTTTTCTGGAATATCTGCCACCAGCGCTTCCGTGGTCAACATCAAACCAGCGATACTGGAGGCATTCTGTAATGCGACACGAACCACTTTAGTTGGATCGATTACACCAGCTTGGAACATATCACTATATTCATCTCTCAAGGCATCGTAGCCAATGCTATCCTCTTCTTCTTTGACTTTAGCAATCACAACGGAGTCTTCCTGACCAGCGTTTCTAGCAATCTGGCGAAGTGGTTCTTCTAAGGCGCGACGAACGATGTCAGAACCGACCTCTTCCGTGGGATCGGAAACGTCTAATTGATCGAGTGCAGAAATAGCACGAACTAGCGCTACACCACCACCAGCAACAATCCCCTCTTCGACAGCAGCACGTGTGGCGTGCATGGCGTCTTCGACTCGGGCTTTCTTTTCTTTCATTTCGATTTCGGTAGCGGCTCCAACGTTGATTACAGCCACCCCACCAGCAAGCTTAGCCAACCGTTCTTGCAGCTTTTCACCGTCATAATCGGAAGTAGTGTCCTCGATTTGACGACGAATTTGTGAAATCCGACCTTGAATAGCTTCTCGGCTACCGGCACCTTCAATTATAGTGGTGTTGTCTTTGTCGATTACGATCCGCTTAGCAACCCCCAAGTCGCTGATAGACAGATTTTCCAGCTTGATACCAAGATCTTCTGAGATCATGCGACCATTGGTTAAAACAGCGATGTCTTCTAGCATAGCTTTACGACGATCACCGTAACCCGGTGCTTTTACAGCAGCGGCCCGGATCGTACCGCGAATTCTGTTGACCACCAGTGTGGCTAAAGCTTCGCCTTCTACGTCTTCAGCGATGATCAGCAACTGCTTGCCTTGCTGAGCAACCTTTTCCAGCACGGGCACCAGATCTTTCAAAGAACTGATCTTCTTTTCGTGGATCAAAATGTAAGTGTCTTCCAAGACAGCTTCCATCCGATCCGCGTCGGTCACGAAGTAAGGGGAAAGATAACCACGATCAAACTGCATCCCTTCAACTACGTCGAGGGCGGTGTCGAGGCTTTTGGCCTCTTCCACGGTGATGACACCGTCTTTACCAACCTTCTCTATGGCATCGGCAATCAAATCTCCAATGCTATCGTCATTGTTGGCAGAGATCGCTGCAACCTGGGCGATTTCCTCTTTCTCTACCGTTTCTCGACTCATCTCTCCTAACCGGCTGACAATGGCGGTGACCGCTTTTTCAATGCCACGTTTGAGTGCCATTGGGTTGTGTCCTGCGGCTACATTTTTCAATCCCTCTTGGTAAATCGACTGCCCCAAGATGGTAGCTGTAGTAGTTCCATCACCAGCCACATCACTGGTTTTAGAGGCCACTTCTTTGACCATCTGGGCACCCATATTTTCGTAAGGGTCTTCCAGTTCAATTTCTTTGGCGACAGTAACTCCATCTTTGGTGATGGTTGGCGCACCGAATTTCTTGTCGATCACCACATTTCGACCCTTTGGGCCAAGTGTCACTTTTACAGCACTGGTCAACGAATCGACGCCACGCTTAATCGCGTTTCGGGCATCTTCATCAAATGTCAGTTGTTTTGCTGCCATTTACTTTATCTCTCCTTATGAGGTAATTTTAGCGAGGATGTCATCTTCGCGTAGAATCAGATATTCAGTACCTTCGTACTCTACTTCTGTCCCACCAAATTTGCCGAACAGTACTTTGTCGCCAGCTTCGACGTTCAGTGCCTGACGATCCCCGTTGTCGAGCAAACGTCCATCACCAACAGCGACGACTTCCCCTTCTTGCGGTTTTTCTTGAGCGGTGTCGGGAATAATAATCCCCCCACTAGTTGTTTGTTCTTCTTCGCTAGGACGTTGGACCAAAACACGGTCACCAAGCGGTGTTAATGCCATGTGGCGTTCTCCTTCTTAAACTTTTAAATATCTCAAGCATTAGCTGAAAAATAAAACGGTTCGTCAATTGGTTCTGGCAAATTGATGGGCGACCGTGCCAAATAGTCACCCCTAAAACGCCATGACCAATGACCGTGCCTATTTTACACTCCATGCCGATGGCTTTCAAGTTAATTTTCCAAATCCACAACCTTTTTCGAGGTTGCTGATCGGTAGGCGGCAGAGATGATCTGGTTATTACGCAATCCATCCAATCCAACCACTATCGGGGATTCTTGCCCCTCCACACAACGGCCAAAATGCTCAAATTGGGATTGGAAGAGATCTTCAAATTGGGCGTCAATAATCTCGGTTTGATCATCAATGGTAGTTTTAATTTTCCATCCGTTGTCATTGTAGACTACAACGGATCCGCTGGTACCGTAGATCTCTAAAATCTGGGCTGAGAGTTGGCCACTAAAACTAGTTTCCGTTACCGCTTGTGCACCGTTCTCAAAACGCAACATTACCAGCCCGGTTTCTTCGACTGGATGTTGGAAAATAAAGCTGGAGCAGAAAGCACTGACGGCAGTGACTTCACCCAACAACCAACGGAAGAGGTCGATGCTATGGGCCCCGAGATCCATAATACTGCCACCGCCACTTTTTGCAGGGTCGATATGCCAGTCGTTGCTGTCTTTGGGAGCATGTTTCATGAACGGCATCCGGGCGTGAACAATTGTGCCAAAACGCTTTTCTTGCAGCCACTGTCGGATCTGCTGAAAACAGGAGTGAAACCGGAATAGAAAACAGATTTGTAGATGGACATTGTTGGCTTGGCATACATCCAGGATTTTCTGGGATTGGCTGGGGTTTAGAGACAGCGGTTTGTCGCACAGAACATGTAACCCTTTTTGAGCGGCAGCAACCGCCTGTTCTTTATGCAGAAAAACAGGTGTCGCAATGTACACAGCATCAAGTTGTGGATCGGCTAGAAACGCTTCTGTGTCTGTATAAGGTATTTCGGCTCCGTATTCCTGAGCCAGCCGTTGCCCCCGATCGATATCTCTGGACAAAATTGCATGTAGTTCAGCATTTTCAGCTTTTTGAATGGCCGGCATGGCCCGGCGTTGTGCCACACTACCAGGCCCAATGACTCCCCACTTCAAACACTTCATCATTTGACTCCTAAAAATCCTAATTTCTAAAAACCGAGTAGCTTCACTTCGAGATGAAGATCAATACCCTGTTGTTTTTTAACCTCGAGTTGGATCAATTCCACTAAGTCTAAAACGTCTTTGGCACTCGCATTTCCATGATTAACAATAAAGTTTCCGTGGATCTGAGAAACCTCGGCATCACCGATGCGCGTTCCTTTGAGACCACATAGATCTATCGATCGCCCGGCTGAGCGACCTTCTGGATTTTTGAACATACAGCCAGCACTTCCCACCACGAAGGGTTGGGTTTCCATCTTCTGCTGGTATAACTGCTGCATTTGTTGAGTGACTACATTTATCTCAGATTCCGTCAGCCGCATTTCCGCCTCAATGATACAAAAGTAGTCGTTCAAACAACTTTGGCGATACTGAAATTTAGCTTGATCGGCACTAATTTCGGTGATCTCACCCAACTCTGTCACCACACGAATCTGAGTCACCAAATCGCTGAAGCAACTCCCCCAAGCCCCGGCATTCATCATTAATCCACCACCAACTGAGCCGGGAATACCAAGCACAAACTCAACCCCGCTCAATCCTTGACGGGCAGCCGCTTTGGACAGCTTGGGTTGGGAAACTCCTGCACCAGCACGAACTGAGGTGCCTTCAAAGGTTAGCCAATCCAGTTGGCCAACCAAGCGAATCACCAGACCATCGAATCCATCATCGCTAACTAAGAGGTTCGATCCACGCCCTAGAATAAAGGTGTCTAACCGATAGTCATTCTTGAATCGGGCAACTGCTACTAGCAAATCTATCTCCCCAACTTCCAGATAAGCTGAGGCTCGACCGCCGATACCGAAATAGGTTTGTTTACTGAGTGGTATATCAAAACAAACTTTCGAGTTAGTGTATGGTTGGCAGAGTCGAGCCAGCTCTATTTTCCAAGTTGTCAGTTGTTCAGCAACGGGCATTATCCTTTGTATCATTCGAAAGGAATGTGCTATTATTGCCACAATCATAGCAAATTGGCATGACGAGATGCAAGGTCGCTAACCGCGTAGATTAACAGGAAAAATAGATGGTTGGAGTAGGAATTGTCGGGGCATCGGGTTATACCAGCAGTGAACTGATGCGACTATTGATACAACATCCGGCAGGCTTCGAACTGACGTTAGTCACCTCCGAAACTTATACGGGGCAAAGAGTCGACCGGGTCCTGCCCAATTTGCGAGGCCTTGTGGATCTCTACTTTGAGAAACTCGAAATCGAAAAGCTTAAAGATCGAGTAAATGTAGTAGTACTGGCCGTGCCGCATAAGGTTGCTATGGACTTTGTGCCGAGAATCCTAGATCAAGATCTAAGGGTGGTTGACTTCAGTGCTGACTACCGCCTGAATGAGGCTGAAGTGTATGAAGAGTGGTATCAAGTTGAGCACACAGACGCTGAACGAATGACTAAGGCTGTCTACGGGATACCAGAGCAGTATAGGGACCGGATCCCGTCTGCGCAATTGGTCGCTAATCCCGGTTGTTATCCGACCGGTTCCATTTTAGCACTTGCCCCGCTGGTCAAAACGCATTTGATCGACAACAAAAGCATCATCATCGACTCTAAGTCAGGAATTTCTGGCGCCGGTAGCAAAGCCAAAGAGGTAACACACTATCCCAACCGGGAATCTAACTCTACCGCCTACGGCCTGGTCACACATCGGCATACACCCGAAATTGAGCAAGAACTGAGTGCAATAGCAGGCGAAACGGTAATGGTCAATTTCACTCCTCACCTCGTTCCGATGACACGTGGGATACTGACCACTACCTACGCTAATCTTGCCGTATCGACCACGACAGCAGATATCCTCGATCACTATTGCTGTACCTATGCTGAAGAGCCATTTGTCCAAGTTCTAGATATTGGTGAGTACCCGCAAACTAAAGCGGTACTGGGCAGCAATTTCTGTCATGTGGGTTTAGAGGTGGACCCGCGTACTAACCGGGTGATCGTAATGTCCACTATAGACAATCTGGTAAAGGGTGCAGCTGGAGCAGTGGTACAAAACCTGAACTTGATGTACGGATTGACAGAAACGGCAGGTCTGATGTCACCAGGCCTAATGCCTTAATAGTTAGTTTTCAAAGGAGAGAGAATGTCGGAAGAGATAAATTACAAAGGGCTGTTGCAACAATACTGTTTAGGACGCTATCCTTCCCCCCCGATTTACGAAACAAGCCAGGCAGAAATTGCAACAGCTGAAGGAAAAACTCAATGGATGGTGCAGATTAAATATGCCAAGCAGACTTTTGAAACTCCATACGCCCTTGCTGGCACGAAAAAGCAGGCTGAGCAGGAAGCAGCAAAACTACTGATGGCCGAAATCGAATCCAAGCAAAATGCCTTTCTGAGCGGTGAAGATTTCCCCTCGGATACAGATCAATCCTTTCCTGCAGCAAAGATAGATGATGGGTCACAAGAGACAGCGGCTCCAATTTCAGTGCCATCTGAACTGGTTACAACTGCCCTTCAGGTCGCTAGCCAGCAACTCTTAGCTACAAGTCAGCCTTCTCGAAAAGGCCCTTATCGACAGCTATCACCTGCGAACAACGTTCACCAGGACTTCGTCCGCGATGTAGGCCGATTGACCATCCAAATTGTACGGTCCGTGGTCGAAGCTTCCTACGAATCGGGAAAGGTTGACTTTGGCCAGTCAAACCTGGACAAAGATTCAGACGGTGGGATGACCTCACAGGTTTGCTCGGAACAAATTGGCTAAATCCAACTGAGTAGATCTACTCAGTTCAACCGGTCTGATGAAAGTTACCGGCCTATCAAGACAGATCCGACGTCCAAATTTTTCAGGCCAACGCATTACTGTTTTTGGCCTCAGTCGGAGTGGAACAGCAGCAGCTGCGATGCTATCTCAATTAGGAGCAGCTGTTCTCTGTACCGATATTCGACCTATAGACCAACTACGATCTGCCGTTGACGATCTTACTGACACGTCGATGCCGCCCCAATATCCGATCGATTATGTTTTGGGCCAACATAACTATCGCTGTATTGAGAAGGCTGATCTAATTGTCGTTTCTCCCGGCGTTCCCGTTGACCAGGTCCCGATCTTGTCCGAAGCCAAACAACAGGGAATTCCAATAGTGAGTGAACTTGAGGTTGCCAGTTCTGTCTGTCTGGCTCCGATCATCGCAATTACCGGTACCAAAGGCAAAACCACTACTGCCCTTCTGACAGGTGAGATCTTAAAACAGAGCAACTTTCGTCGAGTTTGCGTGGCCGGTAATATTGGGGAGCCATTCTCTAATGTTGTGCTGGAATTAACTGCTGAAGATATTGTGGTAGCTGAAGTTAGCAGTTTCCAGCTGGAGACTACTGTTAGTTTTCATCCAGCCATCAGTGCCATTCTAAATTTATCGCCGGACCATCTAGATCGTCACCGAACCCTGAAAGCTTATCAACAGGCCAAACAGAAGGTCTATGCCAATCAAACCGCCGATGACTGGATTGTCCTCAATGCTGACGATCCATACACCGCTGGTCTCGCTGACTTGAACCAAGTGGGAACTTTTGTACAACCTGTTTTTTTTTCTCAAACCATAGTCGACAAGGCTATGGTTTACAGACAAAATGGACAGATTTATGCTCCGAACTATGCCGCCAAGCAGTCGTCTGACGTGGGACCGAGAAAGCAATCCTATGTCTGTGACCGAGAGCTAATCTCCTTAACTGGTAATCATAACTTAGATAATATTCTGTCGGCCGTCGCTATTGGTCGGATCTGTCGGATACCTATTCTGAAGATTCGTCAAGCACTCTACAATTTTGAAGCGACAGATCATGTCCCACTCCGACACGCTTTCGAGTTAGTTCAGCAGATCAACGGAATCGACTTCATCGACGATTCTAAGGCTACCAATGTTGCCGCTACTCGGGCAGCGTTAAGATCTGTTCCAACCACCGGTAGACAGATCTTGCTGATCATGGGAGGATACGACAAAGGCAACGATTATACCCCACTCATTGAATTGGTCAAGTCTCGTGTCAAAGTCCTAATTTTATTGGGGCAACAGACACAAACAATCCGAAACGCACTTTCAGACTGTGTCGTTACTTTGAACACGCCAACAATGGAATTGGCTGTTAAGCAGGCTTTCCAAACTGCGGTTTCAGGTGATACTGTTTTGCTGTCACCGGCCAACGCTAGTTACGACATGTTTACTGACTACAAAGATCGTGCCTTCGCTTTCCAACAAGCTATCGCCCAACTAGAGGAATAAATCTGTTCCTCAGATAAACATTAGAAATGAAGAATCCGGCATAGGGAGTCAAAGCTTGCCTTCGACTCAGCGGAAGTAGAAACGTTGCATTACACCAAAAGTTCAGTTGGCGTGATCTTAATCAAAGGTGCGAAGGAAGGGGGTTGCTTCGTTAGCAAGACCTAGAGTACAGTGATGAGAAGCCAGGATTCCAAATTCCCTAGCCCAACCAATCTGACCCTCGACCGTCTCCGAGAAGGCGGAAACCGGGAGGCACCGAACAATATAATCCCTACTGTTAAGATTAACAATAGTATTGACCATCAATTACTTTTCATCGCCGTTTGTCTGACAGCTTTTGGGCTGGTGATGGTTTACAGTAACGGAAACCTGTCTCGATTTTATTGGCAAGTGTTTGCCTGCCTTTTAGGTGGCGCCGGCATGTGGGTTGTCTCACTGATCCCGTTCCAAATTTACCAAAAATACGCTTACCATCTGTTAATCGGCACAATTATTGCCCTCATACTGGTTTTTACACCACTCGGTTACCGGGTGGGTTCTGCTGAACGGAAATTCTACCGCTGGATTCAAATTTCAGGCGTTCATTTCCAGCCAGCTGAACTAGCAAAGCTAGGGCTAGTTATCTATACGGCTCGTTTTTTAGTTGCTAAACGTCAACATATCCACAGTTTGAGGCGAGGTGTTTTCCCATCTATCCTAGTATTAGCTATCGTCTTCACTCTATTGTATATTCAGCCTGACTTTGGTTCAGCGGTTCTGATCAGTGCCGTCGTACTCGGACTACTTTTTATCGGTGGTGCTAGGTTGACGCAAATTTTGTTAGTCATGGGTAGTGCTGGGGTCTTGATTTATGGTTGGGTTCAAGATGACACCTACAAAATGCAGCGGATCACCGATTATCTTCGGTCTTTGAAATCGCCTTTCGATACTCATTATCAGGTTGAACAGTCGCTAAATGCCATCGCCTCTGGTGGATTATTCGGTACTGGCATCGGTAATAGTGTTCACAAATTAGGTCGATTGCCACATGCTGATACCGACTTTGTTTTCGCTGTCGTGGCCGAAGAATTAGGGCTGTTTGGTGCAATGGGGTTGGTCTTCCTCTACATACTGCTAGTCTGGCGTGGGATCCAGATTGTTCTTCAAGTCAGTAGCTCGCAGGGTGAACACAAAGAATCGGCCCCCACCCAATCCACCAATGTTGTTGGTGAGACCAAGTTTGCCAGTTTGGTCGCCTTCGGAATCACAGCTCAAATTGGGCTACAGGCTTTTATCAATATTGGTGTGGCACTCGGTGCACTTCCAACGAAAGGGATCACTTTACCGTTTATTAGCTATGGTGGATCGTCATTACTGATGAGTCTAATCAGTATTGGTATTCTACTTAACATTTCTCGTTTCCGTCAAACGGGATTATTCGATAGAACAGGCTATACTCACTAAATATGTCACCTTCTAAAATCCAGATCATTATTTCGGGTGGTGGAACTGGAGGACATATTTATCCAGCTATCAGCATTGCTAATGCGCTACAGAAGATTGACCCCGAACTCCGGATCGCCTTTATTGGCGCTCGAGACCGATTGGAGTCTCAAATTGTGCCGCAATACGGATTCCAGTTCTTCCCAATTTCTGTAGCTGGCTTTCCAAGACGGCTGACTTTGCAGTGGATTCCCGTCATGCTTAAAGTCATTGCCGGCCTAATTCAAGCGATTCAACTGTTACAGCAAATTAAACCATTGGTCGTGGTCGGAACTGGTGGTTATGTCTCTGGGCCGGTTCTCTGTGCGGCTCTTCTAAACCGGATTCCGACCGTCTTACAAGAGCAAAACGCAGTCCCCGGCTTGACCAACCGTATTTTAGCCACCTGGGTACGAGAGGCTTATCTGGCGTTACCGGCAGCCAATTCTTATTTTCCACCAGAAGTTGGTAAAGTGACGGGCAATCCAATCCGTCCCGAAATCGGTCAACAATTACCAGGGACTCCCGAACTTTTTCAAAAATATGGGCTATCACCCGACTTAAAAACGATTTTTGTCATGGGGGGGAGTCAAGGTGCAACAGCTATCAACCAATTAGTCCTGGGGATGATTGACCAGATCTCATCCACCCCGGATGAACGTCGTTTTCAGATCATTCATCAAACGGGCAAACATAAGTCTGACCAGATCCGCCACTTTTACGGTCAAAAGCCAGATTTACTGTCGTTAGTTGAGCCCTATTTTGATCACGTAGAGGAGATTTATGCCCTGACAGACTTGATGATCTGCCGATCGGGTGGATCGACCATCTCCGAAATAACGGCTTGTGGTATTCCAGCTATTTTGATTCCACGTAATTCTGCGGATAACCATCAATATCATAACGCTGAGGCGTTAGCTCGCGCTGGAGCTGCCGCAATCTGTCCGCAAGACCGAACTACTGCTGCCGATCTAGCAGACCTGGTAATAGATCTGCTTACCGACGATGGTCAATTATCTCAGATGGCGATGAGTAGTCGTAGTCTGGGGCAACCCAATTCCAGCCAAGAAATTGCTTGTTCTATTCTGAAGTCGCTGTCCCTTCGTTCCAAACATACGACATGTCGTGAACAGGACTCCGGGGGGCACTTCTAAGAACCTAAGTAACTCCATCTTTCGTCTGGTCTGGAAAGTCAGTCCCCAGTTACTTGCCGGCGTCAGATTAGCTTCTGACTAGGGGCTAACAAGTTGAGAGATTTCTAATTCAAAAAATAACCGGGTTGAAAACCATCTTGAAACAATCTGAACTTCACCTGTTAGGCCGAACTCAACATATTCACTTCGTCGGTATTGGTGGCGCAGGGCTGAGCGGAATTGCTGAGATTTTAGCCCATCACGGATTCCAGATCACAGGCTCTGACCAACGACGGAACGAATCGACACAACGGCTGATAGAGCTGGGACTGATAATTTTCCAAGGTCATTTGGCTGAGCAAGTTGGTACCGCAGATGTTGTTGTGACTTCACCCGCGGTACCGAATGATAACCCTGAAGTTCAACTTGCAGTTGCAAGGAAAATCCCCGTTATCAGGGGGGCTGAAATGCTGGCCGAAATTATGCGGTCATATTACAGTATTGCCATCAGCGGTACGCATGGCAAAACAACCACTACCGCTATGACCGCAGCCGTGCTAGAACGACTGGATCCAACGGTGGTTGTTGGGGGGAAATTGATCAGCATCGGTAGCCACGCTCGGATCGGCCAGAGTGACTTAATAGTGGTTGAGGCGGATGAAGCTTATGGTTCGTTTAAACATTACACGCCCGGCTTAGCGGTTGTGACTTCAATTGACGTAGATCACCTGGACTATTATCACGATCTCGCCGAAATCCGTAGCGCGTTTCTTAACTTCATTAACAAAGTGTCATTTTATGGTTCGGTGGTATTATGTTTGGATCAAGAGAATATCCGACAGATTTTACCGCAGGTACATAAGCGCTATGTCACCTACGGTGTAGAGACAGAGGCTGAGATTAAGGCTGATCAAATCCGATTTGAAAACACTCGGAGTTCTTTTCGTGTTTCTCAGAACGGAAACTCGTTGGGACAGATCGAGCTTAATATGCCAGGACTACACAACGTTTCAAATGCACTGGCAGCTATTACCGTAGGTCTAACCATATCCTCGGCTTTTGGGCGAGACTATCCAACGCTACTCTCTTTTCAGCAAATTCAAGAGGCATTAGCAAACTTTCAGGGCATTCATCGTCGGTTCGAGATTTTGGGCGAAGTGAAGGGAATAATGGTTGTCGATGATTACGCGCATAATCCGGCCAAATTACGTGCTGTTTTCCGAGCCGCTAAAACCGGCTACAACCGGCGGGTAGTTGGAATTGTCCAACCGCATCGTTACCAACGGGTTCAATCGTTAGCCGACGAGTTTGCTGTCTCTTTTTCAGATACAGATCTCCTGCTGCTGACTCCCATTTATGCGGCTGAGGAAACACCGTTGGACGGCGTTTCCGGCAAAATGCTGGCTGATTCGATTCGCGCTCAAGGACATCCAAACGTCATCTATATGTCCCATCTGGTAGTCGAACAGATTGTAGACCTACTTCAACCCAATGATATTGTCATTACTGCTGGTGCCGGCGATATTTGGCAAGTGGGATGGAAATTACTAAAATACCTTAAAGATGCAAACTAATACGGTTGCTAACCACCGCATCTTTAAGGCAACTGTTGCAGATTATAGACCTGGTTCTAACCGATTGTCGCAACTATCAGTGTCAAAACTGCTAATACAAATCTGCATTGGTCTATTCAGTTTACTGACATTAGGTCGATTGGCGGTAGATTACTTTGATTTGCAACACGTCTCTATTTCGGGTGGTGAGAGGTATTCTGAAGCAGAAATTTTCTATGCTTCTGGACTCAATCCGGGCCAAGATTTAATGCTTCAAATTTCGTTAGGGGACTTGAAACAGCAAATCCGGAGAAACTTGAGTTATGTTAAGGGCGTTCAGATTGCAAAACACAACTTTGCTCGGTCCTTGAACATTGAGGTTACTGAACGAAAACCCTTTGCCATTGTTCAGGATCAATCGCGTTTGAATGAACAATTCATCCTAGTTGACGTTGAGGGGTTTGTGTTAGAATACGCGGATACCATTAAAGGGCTTGAGGCCTTCGAGGCTAGGCGGCTAGCAGAAGGCTTCGAGTCTACAGATACCATACATCATTTTATTTTAGCGGAACATGGTAACCTCAATCCAGACATGCGGGCTCAGCAGGTTGGAACACAGATTGATAGTCGCCGGCTCAGCGACTTTTTGTTATGTAGGCTAGTAATCGAGCTCATTAAAGAAAAGAGACCAGAACTCTTAACCAAATTGAGAACAATCGAGACTTTTGCCACTCGACCGTCCCACCACGGCGATTCAGTTGTCCTATACTGTGATAATTTGCCAAAGATATGGCTATCTGCCGATCTAATCAAAGGTGGACTTCAGAATGTCGGGATTTTTCTGAGGTCAATGGCCTCAGAAAAATACAGATTCTCTCGCACCTCCGAACGAAAACAACTGAAAGTTGGTACCCAACCGTTGGTTGGCGAGTACTTAGATTTTAGATTCGAAAACGTTATGTATTGGGGAGATAAGGAAAATGGCCAGCGGTGATATCGTTGTTGGTTTAGATATCGGTACGAGTAAAATTGCCACGATCATTGGGAATACGTGGCAATCAGATCCAGAGAAAATCGAGATTGTCGGTGTTGGTACAGCCCCATCCGAAGGCCTCCGGAAAGGGGTAGTAGTAGACATTGAAAAGACAACTGCCTCGATCCGGGAGTCCGTTAAGGTGGCCGAAATGATGGCCGGTGTTCAGGTTGGATCGGTTTATGCTGGTATTGCCGGTGGACACATTCTGGGGCAGACATCGCATGGAGTAGTAGCGGTGTCTGGAGAAGGCCATCAGATTATACAAACTGATGTTGACCGTGCTATTAACACTGCAAAAGCTACCGCAACCCCTGTTGATCGAGAGGTGCTACATGTGATTTCACAAGACTTTGTCGTGGATGATCAAGATGGGATTAAACATCCCGTTGGCATGTCAGGTATTCGGCTCGAAGCTTATGTCCATATTATTACAGGAGCAGTGGCATCAGTACAAAATCTGCTTAAGAGTATTAATAATGCAGGTCTATCGGTAGAAGATATTGTCTTGGAGCCGATTGCTTCAGCCGACTCAATTTTGACATCGGATGAACGAGCGGTGGGTGTAACACTAGCTGACATGGGTGGTGGCACCACCGACATTGTGATCTACAAAGATGACGCCCTCCGTCATACCAAGGTTATTGCAGTTGGTGGGGATCATGTCACTAACGACATCGCCCAATTGTTAAAGATGACGCCATACGATGCTGAGATTCTGAAACATCGTCGTGGGTGTGCGCTGGTCGAACTGATCGAGGCGCATGAAAAAATCCAACCACCAACAGTGGGAGGATTTCAACGCCCCCGTCTAATTCCGCGGCAACATTTAGCGGAGATTATCCAATGTCGCATGGAAGAGACAATTGACCTTATTCACAACGAAATTGCATCTTATGGGACTTCAACCCCGGCCGGGTTGGTTTTAACGGGTGGGACCTCCTTAGTTAGCGGTTTACTGGAATTGGTACAGGACCGATTGCCATATCCTGTCCGAATTGGCTACCCAAGGCCGCTAAAAGGTCTGAGCGACCGTGTCAATAGTCCAATCTACGCCACTGGTGTTGGGTTGGTGATGTACGGATCCGTGGTTCGTCAGTCAACAGAAAGCGGCCGACAGTTCATGAAACCAGGAGATAACCTGTTTGGACAAATTACCCAACGGATGAAAGAATGGTTCAGCGAATACTTCTAATCTGGCAGAACCCCGTTGCCGATTGCTAGCTAACGACTTAAAATCCGTCGAACTGTATTGCGATCGATATCAAGTAAGCGAGCCGTCTGGGATTGATTCCCGTCAGTGGACTCGTAGACCTTCCTAACGTACCAATCTTCAAACGCACGCCGAGCTTCAGCATAAGACTTAATCTGCAAGAGGTCATTCAGTTCACTTAGATCCCCCTTAATCTGAGATGAGCTCTTACCTGAACCAGAGGTAGTATTATCTATATTCCGTCTCTTACCAGCCATTGATGATTCTGGCTCTATATCCCCGATGGAAATTGGTTCACTATTGGAAAAAAGAATACTCCGTTGGATAGAGTCTCTCAACTCTCGCACATTGCCATCCCAAACCTGAGAGGTTAAGTAACTCATCGCTTCTGCCGTGAAATATCGGTCGATCTGGTATTGCTGGCAGAAGATGTTGGTGAAATGTTGAACCAGCAGCCGGATATCACCTTCGCGCTCTCGCAAAGGTGGAAGTTCAATTGGTAGGGAACTCAAGCGGTAGTATAAATCTTGCCGAAAATTGCCGCCAGAAACCGATTGTTTGAGATCTCGATTAGTTGCAGCAACAATCCTTACATTGATCGGCCTTTCTTGATTTTCACCAATTCGTTTGACCTGTTTTTCTTGCAACACTCGTAATAAACGGGGTTGCATCGTCAACGGCATTTCACCTATCTCATCCAGGAAAATCGTCCCTCCATCAGCAGCTTCAAAAGCACCCAAACGATCGCTAGTCGCTCCGCTAAAAGCACCTCGTTTATGACCGAAAAGCTCATCTTCAATTAAGTCCTCGGGAAAGGCCGCGCAATTGAGCGGCAAGAACGGTTGAGTTGAGCGATGACTATGATAATGGATCGCCTGGGCAACTAGCTCTTTGCCAGTACCGGTCGCACCACTAACTAAAATCGTTTCTTCGATCTTGGCTAAACGGTCGATCTGGTGGAAAACTCGGTGCATCGCTTCTGACGTGCCAACGATAATTTGCCCTGTTCCATAAGGATAACCGCCAATTCGGTCAATGGCATAGTCTTGCTGATGACGAAGTTGTTTCTCCAGTTGTAACCGCTCATTGATGGCTTGAACTCGAAACAGCAGGGCATCCAAGAAACCGCTTCCTTTTTCGATGAAATCCGCAGCTCCCCGCCTAACCGCTTCGAGTGCATTCTCCACCTCGCTATTTCCGGTGACTACGATCACTTTGGACCCCGGACATTGGCGTCGAATATAAGACAGAAAAGTAAGCCCCTCTGAAGCAGATGCCCCGTTCTCCCAAACAAGCGTCGTGTCGTGAATAGGACTCGAAGGGACGTTAACGATGGATGCATGTTCGGCCTTGGTTGCTTGTTCTGTTTCCTGCATTGAATTGTGGCCTTTGGGAACTTCAAAGGAAAGATCCAACAATACAATGTCGGGAACAAATATCGTTAGTTTTTCAGCGGCCTCCATTGGGGAAGCCGCCGTTTCGAAAGTTAAGCCTAGTGGTGAGAGCTTACGTTGGTAATGACTCCAAAAAGCGACTTCGTCTTCAATAATCAGAACTTTGGTTGGTGCAGTCATTCTGGCTTATTCTTTGGTTTAGTGATCCTTTAGTTCAGCGAGTTGACAGACATAAATTCACTTGATCACAGGTATTTAAACCGGCGAAGCGGCAGTCTTATCATCCAGTTTTTTTAGTATCAACTGAAGACGTTCTTTGGTGGAATTGTAGTCGTTCTCTAGGTATTGCTTCTGCTAGTACAAATCCAGGCTAATCCAACACTGCTATGTTTGAGTTTGCACCGCTTTAGAAACTCTTCGTTGTAGGAAACTGGGATAAACAGCGTTTAAGAAAGGAATAAAACCCAATTTAGCTGGCAAGTAAATTTTCCTTTTGCCGACCGCAATTGCCTCTAAAATGGCGTCTGTACACACCTCCAAACCGATAGACTCACTGTTATGCGACCGCTTTTGTTCTCCCATTGGCTGGCCTTGTAGACTAAAAGCGTTTCGCCGCAAATTTGTATCTCGAATCCAGCCCAGATAGATGTGTAAGAATCGTACAGACTCCTGCATCTCAATTTCCAGTGAAGTTAGAAATCCTTGCAAAGCATGTTTTGATGCGGCATAACCAGCATGATGAGGGAAACCCATTAAAGCTTGAGCAGTTGACATCTGAGCAATCAACCCTCGATTTTTTTTCAAGTGAGGGAGTGCAGATTGCACGCAGTATACTGCTCCCATATAATTAACATCCATTAGGTCTTTAAAAAAAGAGACGTCCTCAATCTCCTCAAACGCAGCCCACATACTGACCCCTGCATTCAGAATTAAGATGTCTACACCACCAAAAGTTTCAACTGTTTGCCGTACTAGGTCACGACATTGGGATGGATCTGTAATATCGGTGACGACAGCCAGAGCTTTACTACCTGAATCTGACATCGTTTTTGCCAGTACATCCAACTTAGATTCAGTTCTAGCAGCCAGAACCACTTTCGCTCCCCGCTGCCCAGCTTTTTGGGCTAAGGTTGCACCAATACCCGACGAGGCTCCTGTAATGATAATTGTTTTCTGCTTTAGGTCCACAGTCAGTATCTCATTCAGCGAAAACGTTGTTTCGGACACCGAAAACGTTATTTGGATCGTGGAAAGCCTTAACTTTTTTCAGCAATTCAATACTAGCCGGTGAATGTATTTTGGGTAAAAAGTCTTTTCGTAGTTTGCCAACACCGTGATGATGAGAAATCGATCCGCCATGATCCATGATTACCTGACGCATAGCATGTTCAATACCCCCAAAGACATCTTCTGGTTGATCAATCCCTTTCATATACATACCAAACATAAAGTAGATACAGACGCCCGTGTGATAGATCTGAGGAATACGACAAGAGAGGTAAGGTCTACCAGGAATATTGTGCTTATCGTGCAACTCAAGCAGCTTATCAGTCGCAACCTGGCAAACTTCGGAGATTTTGCTCCATGGAACTGAAGTCTCCATCGTTTCGCCAATAATGTGGTAATTGGATAAGAAATCACGGATATAGGCGATGGCAAAGGTCAGCATGTAGCCCCTCTTGCCGTTTTCGGGACCGGCCGCGATACCTTGATGCTGTTTGGCCAATTGCAATAGGTTCTGTTTTTGGTAAGCTACCTCCCGGGCTTCACCTTCCATAACAAAAGTGGCCGCACACATTTTATACGGATCTAACCCTTTCAAGTTCAAAACGACAAATTTCTGAAGGCTGGCCATGACCTTTTTCAGGCCTTCAGGATGTGGTTTCAATGCCTGCCCGAAGCGGAATTGGATATTGTCTACCAGACGGACACTGGCCGGTACATAGTTGGTTCGAGAAAGATCATGGAGAAAGTCAACCCCTCGATCCCAGGTTGGAAAGACTGCTGAAGCGTATTCCTGCACCTCCGGTAATTGGTGAATCCTAACCACGGCTTTAGTGATAATCCCCAGATTGCCTTCGCTACCAAACAGCAGATTTTGAGGTCGCATGCCCATCGAAACCCTGGTTGTTGGTTCTGTCTGTTCTAATATACCTCGAGGTGTGATCACTGTTATATTTTCGATGATATCCTCGATATTTCCATATCGATTTTTCTTCATGCCGCTAGCTTGGGTAGCAATCCAACCCCCCAGGGTCGAAAACTCAACGCTGTCAGGCTCATGGCCAACCATATAACCATGTTGGGCTAATTCTTCTTCCATCTGCTTGCCGGTGATTCCAGCTTGAATGCAGGCTCGACGGTCATCCACATTGATCCACTCGATCTTATTCATGCGGCGGATATCCACAGCCACAATCATTCTTGTTTCTAAATCAGGCAATTTTAAAGCACTACTAACGCTGGTTCCACCACCAAAAGGAATCAGGCAAACATCGTATTCCTCTGCCAATCGAATTAGTTCTGTTACCTCCTCTTCCGATTCGACGTAAAACACCATGTCAGTAGTTTTGTCGACTCGATTATAGAGGATTTTATAAACCTCCTCAGAGGTGGTTTGCCCGTGACTATGAAGCAGTCGTTCAGTATCATCAAGCGTGTAACGATCTTCGGGGAAAGTGGCTACGACAGCGTCGATGAAAGCGGGGTTGGATCTAGGCGGTTGGACTGGCTTTCGTTCAATTTCGGGTAGAATGTCGTCTGGGTCTAATCTGATTTGTAGTGATTCTTCTACGTAAGGAATAAAATCGGGCATAACTACGCCACAGAGTTCGTACCGATTTCCCGAAAGGGTGATGGTTCGGTCCGGATGCAAAATGAATTGTGAGTCCTGAAAGCCCCATCTGTGCCCCCAAGTCTCATCTTTCGTAGCGAAGAATTTCTGTTCAGCCATATCTCATCCTTGCATGACGATTAAGAATTGAGAAGTAGAGGCGTTGCGTGCGACGTCTCTACCATCTTCAGTCGGATCTTAGTTTATCATCTACTTCTTGCAATTTAACAATTGCCGCCCGAACATGATTGGCAATTTCCTTATACTGCTCGTGTGCACTACTACTGGTGTTTATTATCGGTTGCACCTGATTTCCAAAGGTCACCTGAATCTGATTCGGATGAGGAAAATTTTGTCCCTTTGGCAATGCTTGATAGGTGCCTTTAATGCAGGCTGGGATAATAGGCGCCTTTGCTTCACAGGCTAGCAGCCCTAAACCAGCTCGAAACTCCTGAAGTTCGCCGGTCATAGAACGTGTCCCCTCAGGATAGATTAGCAAAGCATAGCCCTGATCGAGTGCTTCCTGCGCAGTCCGGACACCCTGCAAGAAATTCTCCGTCCGATCCAGTGGAAGTACGTTCATTAACTGGCCAAAGAACCAAGACTTAAAAGGATTGGTAAAGAAGTAGTCTCGAGCGCCGAGAACTTTAAGCCGTTGTGATTCTTTCTCCAAAACAGTCATAATCGCCCCTGTGTCCAGGTGGCTTGAATGGTTAGCCGCGATGATGTATTTTTCCCCCTTGGGGATATTTTCCAATCCACGGCACTGAATAGAAAAAACTTGGTCGTAAACCACACGCATCCCAAAGCGAAAGATTTTGGCAATCGAGAGATCCACCGTTTCTGGCATTTCGGCCTCAAAAGAAAACTCAGTTGGAGCTTGATCGCCCAACTGCTGAGTAGAGGAAGGACTTTCTGTTTCCGAATTTAACTGTTTAACCGTTTCTGTTACTCGAATAATGTCGTCTACGGTCTTAATTCCAACAACCAACTCATCTGGTAATGGCTGACCCAATTCACCTTCCAGCAACAGCAATAGCTCAATCTTCATTAAGGAGTCCAATCCCAGATCTGCATCTAGATCTGTTGATGGCTGAATCTGATTGACCGGGAGGCGAGCGATCCTGGCCAGTTCAGCCACAATTCGATCAACTTGCGTTTGTGGAACACCTGGATCTACAGAGACAGTGGGAGGCGATAAACGTTCTGGCTCTGACAACTGCGCCAAATCTACTACATCTTGACCCAACTGAGGAGCCTCGACCGAAGGGTAGTATTCTCGATTCGGCTTGTCTGCAACTTGGTAGTGAACAGCCCTTGATCCGGGAAATCGGGGGTTGGCCTGATCGGTGAGTTGTGACGCCAAAACTAATTTAACCAACTCTCGATCAATTTGCCCCGCTTCGGTTTTCGGCAACTCCTCCGCCGAATGATTGTTATACTCTGTATGCAATGTGGTGATCGGCCAAGTATGTATTTTATGAACCCGTTGGTAGGAAGGGAGAGCGTTGGCACGAGACCGTATGTGCTGTCTAATTTTGGGTTCAGCATCTAGACTTGTCGGTAAAACTACGGCGTGAACCTCTTCGCCAATCTCGTCGTCAGTTGACTGGCCGATGATACAAATCTCTTGGATGTTATTGTGGTCACCGTACAAAACTTCTAGTTCCCCTGGATAGATGTTCTTACCGGCTCCAGAAACAATAACATCTTTACTGCGCCCTGTCAGGTATAGATAACCATCACTATCGAAGTAGCCCAGATCCCCGCTATAGAGTGTATCGGATAGCAAAACTTTCTCAGTGGCTTTGGGATTATTGAAGTATCCAGACATTAGGCTAGGTGATCGAATTATCACCTCACCAATTCCATCAGCGTTTAGTTGATCAATCTCAATCTGGACATCGTTCAAAGCTGTCCCAACAGAAGATCTTCTGCTCTTTTGGTAAGGGTTGACACTAACGACAGGAGCTGTCTCGGTCAACCCGTAGCCTTGGTAGAGAGTGATACCGAGTTGAAGATAATTGTCGTAAACCGTATCTGGAAGTGCTGATCCTCCACTAACCAAGATCCGCAGTTTTCCTCCCAATGCTTGGTGGATCTGTTCAATTTGGTCCGTTGTCAGTTGATTCTGTGACACATCAGGTCGGACCTTCACTACGTAGCGCATCAAACTGTCGTAAATCAGCTTGAACAAGCGGGGAACACCAATCATAACCGTTGTCTCTGTTTCTCGCATGGTGTCCAAAATCGCATTTGGTCGCATAGAGTTGAGGTAAGTCACCGTTGAACCGCTATAGATCGACATCAGGAAACCACAGGTAAACTCCAAAGCATGATAAAGCGGTAAAACCGAGAGGAACCGTTCTCCGGGTTGGGGAGGTAAGGCTTCGGCTACCGATAGCACATTGGCGATAAAGTTTCGGTGTGATAGCATAACGCCTTTCGGATCGTAAGCGGTACCAGAGGTAAAGATAATCGAGGCTATTGTCTCTGGCTTAATCTCGGCTGGAGGAATGGCCGCTGACTCAGGTGACCTTGCTGGCGAAGCAGTATCCTCTTCAGTACCGACTAACCGGCATTCAGATCCAATATCACGGACTTCGATCTCGAGCATTTCCACTAAACTATTGTTATGTTGGCTGTACTCTATAGCTTTACTTTCGATTTCGTTGAGGCCATCCGCTATATCCGAGGTGGTAAAGATGGCTTTAGCGTCCGTAAATTTCGCCAAAGCATAGGCTTCAGTGACTGGGGTTTGGCGGTCAACCGGTACTACGATCACGCCGATTCGAGCACAAGCAAAGTAAGCGATACCCCATTCAGGTTGGTTATCAGCCCAAAGTAAGATACGGTCACCATGACGGTAGCCACTGTTCCAAAGTTGTTGGGCGATTTTTTTAGAGAGTTGGTCAAACTGCTGATAGGTATAGCGGATCCATTTATCGTTCCGCTTGATCTGTAACGCAACATGATTGGGAGCCTTTTGTGTTTGGTAAGAGAGTAGATCTGGAATAGTTTGGAACGACTCTGGAATCGCCTTTTTACGTTTACCTTTGCCCTTGATCGGGGGACCAGTCTCAACTGTTTGTTTCTCTATTTGAGAACTGCCTTCCATCCGCAACACAAAACGCTTAATACCTGGAATGTGAACTTGTTGTAAATAGTGCTTCCAATCGAAATTGGAAGCATCAAAATTGAATAGTTGCTGCTCTTCTGCTGTTAGAGATTGATGAAGCGCCTGAGTCTTACCCGTTTCAAATTCGTAGCTCAGTCGAACGTAAGCTCCATAGATCTTGACATAGTAAAGTAGCCGTTCTAAGGAGTTTTGAACGACCGACAGTTGCCGACTTTTCCGGCTGGCCCATTTGAACGGAGCCATCTTCAACCACCGTTTGGTGGATTCGATTTGGTTTTGCTTACTTGCGAAATAACGGTTAAAAGCAGCTAGATCTCTAAATTTCCATTCATGGGGGACGATTGATTGGCCATCTCGGTCCTCCATCGGATGCTGATGGAAATAGGCTTTAGTGGTATCATAAAGAAACTGAAAAAAGAGCGGATTAGTGGCTCCACTAGAAACATGGTACACTTGAACCGAAGGGGATGCTATTGCTTGGGAGGCCGCCGCAATAATTGCGTTGACTACCAGATCCACCGGAATCACATCCAAGAGGATATCTCGTTTGGCTGGGAAGTCGAGTAACCGCCCTTTACCGTAGCCTATTATCAGTGGGTCTGCCATCCGCAATCCGTCTAGCCACCCGGGTTCAGGTTCTTTCAGGCTACTCTCGATGATTGAGGGACGAACGATCGCAACTGACAAGCCATCACAGGTTTGGGTAACGATCTGCTCTCCCAGGTACTTGGTATACGTGTAGATGTCATTCCAACCCCGTGACTTGGCGTGATTGAGCCCTGATTCGACCAGTTCCGATTTGAGTTCAGGACTGGACCATTCAGTCCGACTGCGAATCTCTGCCCCGGCAGACAACATCTGGTCCAGTTCTTCTCCGATTGTCGCGGGTGCATTTTTCCCTTCCGCCTTTAGCTGTTTCGCAATATCAGCATAGGAGAGGTGCAGTTCTTCAGGTACTTTACCGGGGGTACTACCGCAGGAGTAAGCCGTTGAAATGTGAACAAACACCGCATTAGGACAGCTTTTTGCTAATTCGACTCCCCGCTGTGCCGAAATGACGTTCATCTGTACAGCATCATCAATCGGTGAATCGAACTCAACAATGGCAGCACTGTTGATAAGGATCTGTACCTCTTCAGTCAAACGCTGATAATCACTATCAGAAAGGCCCAATCGATCCTGATTGAGATCACCTTCAACTGCAAAGACCTTACCTCGAATCCAAGAATCAAAGTTCTCTCCGTGGACTTGTCGCAGATGATTAAATACATCAGAGGGGAAAAATTTCGACTCTAACCGCTCATGAGCTGAGATCGTCGAACCGTTTCTACCAGTTTTTCTTCGAATCAGGAGGTAAATCTTTTTAATGTTGGATAGATGAGTTAATATCTTAGCCACCAGCGGCTGACCGACAAACCCGGTTGCTCCTGTAATCAGTATGACTTTGTCTCGAAAGGTATGACGGATTGTTTGCATTTACTAGGGGGAGTTACTGACTCGCAGGGGTACTAAGCCAATGAGTCGACGATCTGAATATATTCAGAAGCTAGTATAAGAAACCTTCTCCAAAGATGTCAATGCCAAAATGTTCTGATTTCACTGCACTTACTGGATTTGATTGCAACCCGGTTATTGCTTGGGCAAGCAGATCGTGCTACTCTAAACAGAGCGTTTTGGTAAAAAGATGACTGACACTACAATGGCTTTCTTAACTCAAATTGGAGATCTATATGACAAAACTCGCACTGACTCAGATACAACCATGGTCACCACATTCAACAGCAGCACCGGTCATGCGGCAAGAAGACCAAGTACTGACCACTCAAGCCAACGGTACACGAACCTGTATCGGAGGATGGCAACTGACCTTCTCTGGTGCTTCTACTGCCCAAAGTTACCGGATTACTACCGAGGTTAAGGCTGACCAAATCGATAATTTGCGGGATACGCTTCGCTGTACAGCCTATTGGGGAGACTTCCCACCAGACGAGATTAATACGGGACACCCCGATGTCGTGGCTTGGGACTATCTACTGCCGGAGGTAGTAGACCCACAGACTTTGCAATTTCAACGATGTCTGACACCTCCAACCGATGGCACATCACTCACCCTCCGCTATACTTTTCGTTGGTCACCAACGGGATCCGCTAACTGGTGTCTTCCACAAATAGAAGCCGTTTCAGACGAAAGTGAGGTGGCAGAAATTCCTCCTAACGTCAAAATCGCTGTCGTCACAGGCAAACGAAGCGACCGTCAGGGCCCCTATCAAACGATCCAAGATAATGCTGCTTACTATACACCGTTGTGTGAGGCCGCTTGCCGGGAGAATCCCTCTTTAATCGTGTTACCAGAGATCGCTTTGCAGTGGGGATTAAAAGGGAGTCCAATAGATCTGGCGGTTCCAGCACCAGGTCCTGAAACCGAGGTCTTTGCCGAAATCGCCCAGCGATATCAGACCCGCATCCTGCTCGGTTTGTTGGAACGTGATGGTGATGCCGTTCACAATAGTGCTGTTTTAATCGACCCGGCGGGAAAAATAGAAGGTCGGTACCGCAAAGTACATCTGGCGGTTGGCGGTGAAATTGAGAGTGGAATTTTACCTGGTAATACTTTTCCTGTGTTTCAGACGGAACTCGGGCGGATAGGCTGCAATATTTGTATGGACAGTTCGGCAACCGAATCGTCGCGCATGATTGGCCTGAACGGTGCCGACTTTCTACTCCTACCAATTATGGGCGACCACCGAGCCTGGTATCCAGGTGTTCGCGTATTTGATTCTGATCGATTCCGTGGCATCATGAAAACCCGTGCTATGGACAATCAACTTTGTGTGGTAGTGGCTGTTAACCGGGCCGAAGGCAGCTGTATCATCGATCGACTGGGTACAGTCTTAGCTTGGAATAATGGAGATCAGGCTTTCATCTCCGCTACTGTTCAAACCGTTGATGGTCATCTACCAGCTAGCAAAGGATGTTATCGTAGTATCAACTGGATGCAACGACGGCCTCACGTCTACAACCAATTTGTCGAAGCCGGAAATCGTGGCGGATTACTACCTAAACCGTACTAGAGGTCGTATTTTAGTCCCTTGTTATAGTCCTCGATTAATTATGGCGCAGCAATTGGGTCTCCGCTACCAGTTCCCGACCAGTTTGATTTACTGCTGACCGGACACCATCTATCAGTAAGTCTATCTCAGATGTAGTGATCGAGAGTGGGGGCATCAGCACAATTGTATTGACCAGTGGACGGAGTACGACACCTTTTTTGAGGGCTGATCGGCAAACGCGAATGCCGGCCTTTTGCTCAAATGGAAACTCGATTTGCTTGCGCTTGTCTGACATCAACTCAAAAGCACCAATTAGGCCGATAGAGCGAAGATTCCCGACGTAGTCAAGGGTATGGAAATCTTGCAGTCGCTGTTGAAAATAGGCAATTTTATTTTCGAGTTGTGAGAAAAAATCTGGAGAGTCAAAAAGCTCCAAATTAGCCAGTGCCACAGTAGCTCCAAGTTGATTGCCAGTAAAGCTGTGTCCGTGGAAAAAGGTTTTTAGTTCTGCATACTCGCCTAAAAAAGCGGTGTAAATCTTCTCTGTGGTTAAAGTAGCCGCTAAGGGCAAATAACCGGCGGTCAGTCCTTTAGCCGAACAGAGTATATCGGGTTCCACCTGTTCCTGTTGACAAGCCCACATTTGGCCTGTACGTCCTAAGCCGGTCATCACTTCATCCACGATCAATAGGACATCGTATTTTCGCGCAAGTTGCTCAACCCCTTTTAGAAAGCCTGCTGGATGAATAATCATTCCACCAGCCCCTTGCACTAACGGTTCTACAATGATCCCTGAAATTTGGCCTTGATGACGAGTCAATATTTGATCGAGTAGATCTAAGCACCTATCTCGATCTTCCTCTGCTGAATGGCCTTTGTAGGCGTTAGGTGTTGGTGTTGAGATCGAGGAGAAAGTCAGTGGTGCAAATGTCTGATGGAAGAGATCAATCCCACCAACACTAACTGCCCCGAGTGTGTCCCCGTGGTAAGCCTGATCCAGATGAACGAACTTTGATCGATTTTCTTGACCACAATGTTGCCAATACTGATGGGCAATTTTGAGCGCAATTTCCACCGCCGTTGATCCATTGTCGGAAAAGAAGGTTCGGTTTAGTCCGGGTGGGGTTATCTCGACCAGCCTTTTGGCCAATTGGATAGCGGGTATATTGGAAAATCCAAGCAGGGTCGAGTGTGAAATCTTTTCAATCTGTGCGGTCAAGGCAGCATTTAATCGAGGATGATTATGGCCGTGAACGTTGGTCCACATAGACGAGATGCCGTCCAGATAACGGTTGCCGTCAGTATCGATCAAGTAAACACCTTGACCACGCGCAATCACACAAATGGATTCCTTTTCCCAATCCTTCATCTGGGTGAAAGGATGCCATAAAAAGGATTTATCCCAGTTTTCAAGTTGCTTTTGCATTTGGATACCGATGTGATTCAAATTGGTAAACTTTGGCTGTCATTTCCTGTTTATAAGGAGTAGAATAGAATAAATATAATGTGGAATTATATCATTCCTGTCTCAAATAAGGAGCTTGTGATTCTCCCATGCAACAGACCCGCTTCTTTATTGCCCTAACATTTCTGATCCTTTTATCCTCCGTTTTTCCGGCCTTTAGCCAACGGATTTCGAAAAAAATCACTGCTAACGGCGAGGGAAAGTTTAATGCGCCACTGACCATTGGCAAAGGGTTCGCCATCTCTATTACCTTTAATGATATCACTATAGTGGCTGAACTGACCATTTCAGAGACCGATTTCCAGGCCGTGGTCGAAGCCAAGAGTGGAACCATAACCAGTACTCCTTTCGTCGTAACGTTAGCGCCCGGCGATTATGTCTTGAAGGAGAAATACTACGGTCAAGTTGGAGCGACTAGGACCTTAATTCCAATGCCACCGCTTGAAATTCCTGAAATTTTTATTGAACGACCACTATCGGTACAGACACTAACCGAGTATGAAATCGAGCTGGCAACTACCGTTTACAACCTGAGAGCCAAAGTGTTGGGTGACTTTGAAGGTGATACTCGTATTCGTGAAACAGTTGGAACCAAGGTCACTGTTCCATTTCGCAGTACACGGAAATTGAAGAGTGGCAAAGATATCTTATACCAGGCTGAATTTTCAGCTTATGCAGCTTCAGAGACGAAAATCAGCAGTCGTCCGTTAATGACGCCAGAGGTTCACCTCGGTCTCAGCCCCAATAGTGGCATACAGGTCAGTTGGGTCGAAATGGAAGATGCCGTCTCTTATCAAGTCTATCGTTCCGCCTCAGCTATCACTGACGTTAAAGGGTTAGTACCAATTGCGATGGGTGTCGAGAGTACGACTTTTATCGACCAAGAGGCTGATTTAAACACAGTGTACTATTATGCTGTTACCGCCGTCGGAGCGGGCGACGAAGTCCGGGAAACCGCTATCGATTCCCCTAACGGTATCCTGTTAACCAACGAGAATGGCGGGGCTGCTAAATATGCCGACGGAACACAAATTATATTTCAGCAAGACGCGATTTCCAGCCAACCTGTAGTAGTTTTTATCGGAAGCCTAGACATAGTACCTGAACAGTTGATGGTTCAACTCGACCAAGCAATTTCAGATCATGCGCATGCAATTTCGGTTCTGGATCAAAACAATGCCCTGGTGAAATCGTTCAATCCAGTAGTGAGTTTGACCCTCAGCTACAGTTCTACTGCTGCTGATGCAACATTGACACCGCAGATCTATGCCCTACAAGGTAATCAATGGATTCGATTATTGGATCAACAGGTAGACACAGAAAAGAATACGGTTACCGCAGACATCACCGGATCTGGCATCTATCGACTTGCCTCAGTTGTTTTAGAGACTGTTGAACCAACGGATCGACCTTGGGATGTCAACGGTGATAATAGCATCAATATCTTTGACCTAGTATTGGTTGCCAGCGAGTTCGGCAAGAGTGGGGGGAATCTAGAAGGCGACATCAACGGTGATAGTAGCGTCGATATCTTTGATCTGGTATTGGTCGCCAGCCATTTCGGTGAAACCTATGGTACTCCTGCTGCCCCATCAATTGTTCAATCGATAAACCCGCGTTGGCGACTTAGCGTGAAGGCCATCCCGATGGACAATCCCATACAGGTCAACTTACAAATTATACTAGACAATACCGCTGATCTAGATCTACTGGCTGGATATCAACTCTCCTTTGATAGTCCTATTGCCGATCTCGTTATCATCAATGCAGATCAGGTCTTTTCACCTAGGAAGACATATGTGATGTCTGCACACCGAAACCAGAACCGCTTGACTGTTGGTGCAGTCGCTTACGGCACAGCGACAAGACTTACTTCCATCGACCGGGAAATTGGTGGAGATTCCCTGTTGCTCGAAGCGAAACTCAATGTTACCGGCGACTTGAACCAAGCATTACAGCAACTGACTATAGACCGTATCTTATTATCTGATACTCAAGGAAGGGCAATTCCTGTTTTCTTAAACCCTGAAATAGATTTAACTGCCATCCAGCCACCAGCCTTCATAACCGCAGTTAAACAAAATTATCCCAACCCGTTCAACCCTGAAACATGGATTCCTTTCACTTTATCGGAAGCCACTACTGTTAGGATGAAGATCTACGATACAGCCGGTCTCAAGATTCGAGAAATAGACCTGGGATTCGTCGAAGCCGGCAACTATTCTGAAAAAGGTCAAGCCATCTACTGGGATGGGCGCAACCAAAGCGGTGAAAGGGTTGCAAGCGGCACCTACTTTTATCGATTACAAACCGATCATTTCTCCCAGACCAAAAAAATGATTATTCTAAAATAGACCAGGGGACGTACGATGCAAAAGGGAAAAGTATTGGCTTGGCGAAGCGACCAAAATGCCGAACAAATACAACTAGAAAAACCAGAAAGACCCAGTTCTAAAAAGAGAAGATCTGCGATTCAACACCGACCTGCTGGACAACTGAAACAGATGCGTGCTGAGGGGTTCGGTCCAGCCTATATTAAAAAGCAGATCCAGTACAAAACACCAATGGTCTTCGGCCTTTACGGCTTATCCGCGACCCCCTCCTTACGAGTTGCCGAAGGACGAATCTTACGTGGCTATACTTACATCCTCGATCTGCTAGTCGCAAAAGAAGAAAGACTACGGGTGGAAAAGATTAACCTGAAGTATATGTACAAGGTTGAGGATCGATTTGAAATCGAACCCAACATCCAAACCGATACAAGTATCCAGCAGCTGGCGCTGGGGCCGGCTCGCCAGAAAAGGGAGCGTTACGAAATTGACGAGGAGATGTTAGTCCGCTGTTTTAAGGAAAAACGGATGATGACCTTGGTCACCCGTACTGGGGACGTCTTTACCGGACACCTTGACTGGTTTAGCGACTACGAGATCAAGATACGGTTAGATGTGGTTAGGAAGTCGGTAGTGGTCTTTCAGCATACTCTTTATAGAGTAGCTGTTACTTAGGTTAATCAAACCTGGAATTCCCCCGAACAGATCGAAGGCACTACCCCCAATCAGGCTTTCTCCGGTTGGGTCGAGACAAGGTTAGCGAAACAGCTCATACCTTAACTCCTAATGGGTACCGCTTTCCCCAATCTAGTTGAGGGCATGGCTAACAGCTGGATCTAGCTTAGTAGCATGAGGAGTCCAACCTTGGTCGGCGAGGTCTTAGATGAACGTCAAAACCTCGATGTATTAGGGCTTCCCCTGTACCAAAACATGAACCGCCTCTTTGAGGATCGTGCCTGTAGTCAAAATGTCGTCAAAGACTAGGACCCGTTGGTCTTTGATCTGCTCTGGATAGCGAAGTCGGAAAGCGCTAGAGATGTTGCCGATGCGCTTATCTACAGAGGTCAGCTGACTTAACGGAGTCGTGTTTTTGATACGAGTCAGCAAATCTGTACGAATTGGCAGAAATCTTGTTTTCGCAACTGCCTTCAGGATTAATTCCGCTTGATTGAAGCCCCGCTGTCTCTGTCTTTTTTGTGCAGGGGAATTGGTACGCAGAGGTCGTAATCCGCAAAATTGAAGTCGGATGGTGGATGCTGAAGATGTAGATCTGCCAAGTGTTTGGCCATCACCTGCTTTTTCTCATACTTCAACAGGAGGATAGCTTCACGCAGTATCGGAAGATAAAAGGTAACAAACCTCGACCGACGACAGCCCGGCCAACTGGATGCGGTGTCTTGAGTTCCACAAAACACAATCTGCTCCCAACATTGGTCGCAGATGTAAGGCCGAGCCCCCAAGATCAACGAACCTTGGCAAATGCGACATTGGGCTGGATACAAAAAGTGACCAGACCCTTTAACCAAGAGGTTGGTATTAGCAATGCCATGAGGGCGACTCCTTTGCGCCGCCTCGCTATAGAGGCAATACAGACGTATCCGCTTTCACTATCACCGGCTTTAGCTGATAGCTACTTTAAGGCGTTTCTGGCTCGCTTGTATTTATCACCCGCAAATTTACTCCACACTTTGAGCTTACGGTTTCGCAGGACTGGATCTGAAAACTGATTTTCCAAGGCGATTGCCTCAGTCTCTGTCAATGGCAATTCACAAAGAATGGCAATCGCCTTCTCTCGTTTGGCCTGATTCTTCGACTTATGGATCGTACGCCAGGTTTTTACCAACTCTTTATGCCGATCGATCAGTAGCGTTCCCATTAGGTCGTTCAACACTTTGGCGCGTGACCCACCCTTGGCGGGATCATATTGTATCGGCGATAGGTTGCTTTTAAAAGGATTGTCAACCACTGATCGGTCACCAAGTTCGTCGTAAAGTGCAGGCAGAACACTAGCTCGATTCAGACCACCTTTACGCTTGGGTCCCTCCGGGTCGGAATCACGAAGAACCCACAATTTTTGTGCCTCTTTCGACAGAACGTAAGTGACAAACTTTTTAGCCACTGCCCGGTTAGGAGCACCTTTTAGAATTGCAATCGAATCGGGCGCAATTACAGTTGCATCCGGTGGCAGAGTAAACTGAATCTTATTGGGATCATCCTGTTGCGCGATCGCACCGTAAGCGTAGAAGTCAATCGCCATACCATAGATGACTTGGCCTGCTACTACATCTTTGGGAATTGCATTTGAACCGGCTGAAAACCCACGTACGTTGGCTCCCAGCTGAGTTAGAATGGAAAATCCCTCTTCCCATCCATATCCCTGCAGGATAATTTCATAGATCATGTGGGCACTACCACTCTCTCGAGGATCCGCCCCACCGACTCGACCAATCAATTTCGGGTTGGTCAAATCTTTCCATTGATGGACTGTAGGCAATTTAAGCCGTGACCGCAGAACTTCGTTGTGCATAATACCAAAGCTAGATAAAGCAGCCCCATACCATCTGTACTGGCTATCGTAGACAGGTATTCCATACATATCTTTGGGGATCTGCTTTAATTGTTCATCCGGTAGTTTATAGGATTCTAAAAGCCCCTTTTCCGCCAGTTTAATAAAAGCGTCTGTTCCTCCGCCAAACAATAGATCAATGTTGATACCGTCTACCAATCGCCTGAATTCTGCTTCAATAAACCGCATATCAGAAGAGGTACCACCCTGGTCCAACCATTCTAATTCGACCTGGCGTCCAGTCCGAGATTGATACCAGGTTTTGAATCCTCGGGTGAATTCCTCTTCGATCCCTTCCCAGTGGGGCGAAATAATGACCAGCTTATCATCCGTTGCCCAACAAAGGCTGGTCACAAATAGAAAAAAACTAAGGTAAAATACAGATGCCAGTTGAACGGCCGGTCGAAAACAGCATAACATCGAATCTAATCCCCTTGAATTGTGCGTTTGGAACGCCTATACTTAGAAATGCTTGGTGATGGAGGGCATCTTCCACATTGCCACCACAATAGCAATCAGTAAAATTACGTACCAGATTACGCGCCCCCAGCCAGGAACACGACGATTATGGCGACGCAACATCATAGTTTTTGGGTTTTTACTTCGTGGTGGCTGGCAAGGCTGGCTTTCTAGCGTGTAGAACAGTAATCCCGTAGCTAAAAACTTCCTCGACTTCAAACTCAATCCCGTCAAAGCCGATTTTAACGCCTTGTGCTGGCAATTCACCAAGAAGTTTTAGGATGAAGCCACCGATCGTGTCACAGCGATCTTTCGGAATCTGAACGTTGAGTTGTATATTGACAATATCGATTGGTGCTCTGGCATCAATCACCCAGGTCCCATTGCCCAAGGCTTCGACCTGCAAATTGTGACGATGTTGGGTATGGATGATGTTGCCGACAATTAACTCCACAACATCGTAAAAGCTGATGAAACCGACACAACCACCGTGTTCATCAATAATAATGGCCACTGGATTTTCAGCCGCCCGGAGATCTTCGAGTAATTCACTGGCTAATTTGGTTTCAGGAACGTAGTAGGCTGGGCGGATGAAGCTTGTTAGTTCGGTCTCTTCACTGGGAGCATAGAGAATGTCGGTTATACTAACGATGCCGGTTAAGCGGTCAATGCGTTGTTCATAAACTGGCAGATATTGATAATTGGTGTCTTTGACCATCAACTTGACTTGCTCAGTCGGAGTTGTGACATGAGCGGCCATTAACTCGGATAACGGGACCATCAATTCCCGAACCGTGGTGGCCGACAAAGAAAAAATACCGCGCAACATCCGGGCTTCCTGCTCGGGTAGGTCATTGATCGACTGAAACAGCAATTCTTTGACTTGCTCTCTTGAGACTAAATTACTCGCCTCTTTCTTCTTTCGTCGTCCGAACATTCCCTCCTTTTTAGGTTGAGATTCAACCGGAGGAGATGGCTGATTATAAGTTACGAGCGCGTTCGATTTACTTGGCTGGTTCTCGAAATTGCTTTTTGGTGCAGATTTCAATTTCTCGAATTCTCCCGTCGGATAGTCTGTAAATTGCTGTTGACAAATCTAGCGGCGATTATAGCACATCTGCGCTTGGTTTTCGAATCCAAGTATTGCTAATATTGGCCAAATTAGTTACGTCTACACTTTAGATTTCTCGTCCCAGAATTTCTCTGGACCTGAAGATTAACCTTAGCTGGATCTACTATTTCAGTAAAATCATGGTTTGTACTGGGGTAATCTCTGATGAATTGGCCCTACTGGTTGGCGTCTCCAGCAGTTGGTAGTAATATATCCCGCTCGATAGACCTTCGCCTTGATCGTTTTTACCATCCCAATAAGCAGCTCGATCTTTAGTCAGATATAGGCCAGCGGGACACCGACCTATATCCAGTTGACGAACTCGAGACCCTTCAACGTTGTAGATCACGATTCGAACACCTGCGTCTTGTGCTAGTTGAAAGGGAAGCCAAGTTTCAGGATTAAACGGGTTTGGATAATTGGGATAGAGAATTGTTTCCATCGGGGAAATCAGGCTGGCAAGCAGTTGCCTCGTCTGTGAAAAGTCTAATCGATTCGCCATTGGATGTCTTTCCAACTCAACTGCTATCTGTCTTAAGTTGGATGTGACCAGACCGAGGTCGACGGAGAGTTTTGCAACAGTAGTTGGTGCGGCTACAGTCTCCCTTGGATTCGGTGAATAAGTTTGGTTGAAGTTGGCACCAACTTTCACGAAATCAAATAGATCTACTCGCCCGTCTCGATTCACATCGGGATTGGGTCTCGGGTTGCCTGAAATCGGCAGTCCTAAATGATTGGCGAGAATCACCAGATCAAATAGATCCACTGTATAGTCCCGATTGATATCCCAAGTTGGTGAAGACGTAATCTCGATCTGCTTGGAATAGAGGATGGGTAGAGCCGTCGTTTCTAAGGGGCCATTGAGCAATCCATCTGACAGCGTGAACTTAAGTTTTCCGCCTTGATAGATGTGAAACTTAAACAGTGTGTTCTCTGTAATCCCACGAACTTTGTTCAGATCAAATTTTAAGGATTGATTGCTGACAGGTAAGAGTTCTAGTGCAGGCGGGTAGTTGAGATCAACCTGAAAGCCGTGAACATTGACGGGGAAACCAAGTTGGACTTCAGCTAAAACATTAGAGCCTTCTGTCCAGGCATTGACAAAAATATCCGCTGAGACTCGGATCGGCATTTTTACTTCTATGCCGTTGACGTAGGTGACTATGGATTCACTTTTAGCGTTCGATAACTGGAAACGGGTAAATTCGATATGGTTGTCTAAGGTCTGTTTGGGGGCAAAAATCAAGCGAGCTAAGTTCCCTTGCCCTACTACTTCACCTGGAACTAAGCGTATACTCAGAATATCATGGATCGTCCCTGTTTCATTATTGATCACGCCAGGCATCCAGTAGGTGTTGTCACCGGCCTTCTTTAGAAAGTTGCCTTCTTGAACCTGCTTGGCAATCAGGATTTCAGGATCGAATTTGAGATCGAACTGAAACCCGTACAGGTTTAAGGAGTTTTCAACATTGAGATCGACGATGACCTCTTCAAAAGTTGCTTCGACCACTTCTGCCTGCACAATCGTTGGATCCAAGTAAGGGCGAATATCCCAAATCAAAATAGTTCGATTATGCATGCCCGTAGCGATCGAAAGGCCATTAGGTGCAAAATCGACAGTGTGAACGTAGTTTTCGCCGTCCTTCAATCGTGTTATAGGTGCCATCCCGACGACCGACCAGAGTCTAATCTCTCGTGAAGCAGAAGCTATCAACAGACCGTCGGGTGAGAATTTAGCTTCTGAAACGTCAGATTGGTGTCCAACCAGTGACTTGATCTCCTTGCGGTCGGCGGTGTTCCATAATCTGATTTGCCCACTGCTCTGGGCTGTCAGAATCATCTCTCCACTGGGTGAAAAATCGATCGACCAGATCCAGCCCTCAGTCGTATTCCAAGCGGCGATCTGACGAAAATCTTCGACATTCCATAAGCGGCTACTATCTGAACCAGTAGCTAACTGCTTTCCATCAGGCGAAAACTCGATTGATTGCATCAAGTTTTGTTGTCGGTCTAATTCTGCAATCAACTCCAGGGTTTCGACAGACCATAGTTTGACGGTATAGTCTCTGGACGCAGTGGCCAACAATTTTCCGTCTGGTGAGAAAGTAACATCGTTGATCCCATACTTGTGTGCCTGAATAGTGTCGACTTCCTGCTGTCGAGGTAAGGACCACAAACGGACCGTGGCGTCGCTTGAGGCAGAAGCTATCAACTCACCGTTGGGCGCAAACTCGACCGCATTGACCATCTGCGTATGGCCAATAAAAGTTGCAATCTCTTTTTTATCCTCTATTGACCAGACTTTGACTGTCTTATCACTCGAACCAGAAACTAAAAATCGACCGTCGGGCGAGTGATCGATAGACGTCACCCATCCATCGTGCCCTGATAAGGCAATAGTTGGCAAGGCTTTGGGATGGTGTTGCTGGGCGACAACCACCAGTGGCAAAATCAATCCAAGAATGAGATAGGAGAAACAGAAAATCTGCCGCCGAAATCTGTCTGTCAACCAAGATGTCATAAAAACTTCCTTACTTTAATTACTTAGGGGTAATTAATGAAGAGATCGACTCAATAATTCTCAAAGTCAAAAACCGATTGCTGATAGAAATGGCAACCGGGATTAGCGACAGGTATTGTTTCCCAGGATATCGAGAGCCTGATCAACAGCGTCTGCAACCATTTGTGGATCTTGCCGAACAGGATGCCACTGTAACTCGCCGACAATACCATTCTTCCGCAGTAGACTGAAGCCGAACTGCTGTCCTGTAAACGTCATAGTGGCATCCCCAGTTCCTCAACCAGAGTCCAGATGGAGCATCCTCCGCTGCATGATTCAGGCAATAAGTAGTAGGGATTCAACTGAAGCGCATAATTCGAGCGCTCATATTCAGGTCTAGAAGTTGTTCAGATCCATGATGGTGTGTTTCTTCGAACTCTAGTGCCAACGAANTANCTAAAATAGCCAATCAGCTCTACGCCGTTATAGGGCTTCGATTTCATTGATTAATTCAGTCTCGATCAACTAACTGTCCGGACGGGAACACCTGAATCCAATGCTGGGATAGATAGCCATAGACACAGTTGTGAATCTGCTAATGAATTTTACCCAGTCCCATGTGCGGTGGTCGAATACCGTACCGAACCCGCAACCAAAAGAAACGCCGTCATCCCTATTTCTCATTGATTGCATTCTTTAACCTTGAGGGTGAGAGTCGAAACATCGCGCCAGTGTACCAGATCTAACCCATTTCGTCAACCTTGTAATGGAAGCGAAATCGACGCCTCCATTCGGCTGAAAAGAACGGATCCAGGCTCGTTAGGCGGTCAACTGCCGGGCCAATTTTTGTGCTACTCGATAGCCTTCTAACCCTGGGTCGGTTTCAACCAGTTCATGGATACTTTCTGCACTTCGGCGAGGNGGGCCAAAACTGAGATCTGTAGCTAAGCGCAAAGCCATGCGAGCAGCCACTGAACTACCCGCTCGAAGATTGCTTAATTCGACCTTATCCAACGTGTCATAGCGAGTATGACCAAAACCGCGCCCACTCGGTCCTGNTTCCGGATCACCCATGTGACCACTAGGTACACCTGCCAAAAAGAAGGGAAAATGGTCAGAGTATGNGTGCAGCTTTTGCCCTACCGGTAGATCGGTCGCCATTTCGAGGTAGGCATTTTGGAAATAGGGCTCCAAATCCTCCCATTGATGTAAAACGGTACCTTTGCGACTGCCGCCACCCGCCGCATCCAGATTGTACATAAAGCGGAGATGATCCAGTTCTTCTTGGTGGATATCCACATACCGGAATGCACCAGTTAAACCGATCTCTTCCGTTCCAAAAGCGACAAAGCGGATGGTTCGTTTCAAGGCTGGCCGGGCATATTGCGCCAACACCCGTGCGGCTTCAATCACCAATACCATGCCTGAAGCCGGATCATGCGCTCCTTGTGAAATATCGTGTCCATCGTAATGACACCCCAGTACAATCTGCTCCTCTGGGTTTTCGGTTCCGGGCAGGTCTGCCACCACGTTCCAAGAGGTACGAGGAGTATTGATATCAGTGGTTTCCAAGTGCAATTGGACGGTACCTTTACGTGTCATCATCCGTTCTAAAAAGGCACCATCTTCCCTACAAATCGAAATTCCAGCAATCGGTGCTGGCTGATCGTTCTGTAGACTTCCTGTTTCAGGACCTACCCCTGGATGCTCACTAACAAAGATGAAGGCTTTGGCACCCGCCAAGACTGATCGTTCGTATTTCTCTTTTCGGTGAACCCAACGTCCGAGATCGGGAGAAGAGGCGCTACTGGCCAGGACAATCTTGCCCTCAATTTGGCTGGATAGCCGCCCAAAATCATCAGGAGCACCAAATCCAATCGAGATCAACTCGGCTTTAACCGAAGCCGCAGGACAATAGGGGAGGGAGATACAGGGGATAGACCTATCGATTGGTGAACTGATTTTCAGTTTAGCTTCACCTCGAGACCAACCAGCATAGGGGTAGGACTCCAAACGGGCTCCTTGNAGGCCATAGCGCTGAAACCGGTCACAGATAAACTCAGCCGCTTGCCGTTCCTCTGGTGTACCCGAAAACCGGGCTCCAAAATCGTCGCATAAAACGGTTAAGTTATCCATCACCTCACGTGAAGTATAAATGTCGCCGACCATCTGTTGGTCGAGGGATAAATATGGGTTTTTCATCTTTAGTGTTCCCGATTAGAATCGGCTCAGAATTCCACCTTCAGGATAAACAATTTGACCTGTCATAAAGTCCGAAGCAGCAGAAGCTAGAAAGACAGCTACCGATCCGATGTCGTCAGGATCTCCCCAGCGCGCCAGTGGCGTTTTCTCCAGAATCCGATTTGAAAATTCCTCGTCTTCCCATAAAGGCTGAGTCAATTCGGTCTTGATGTAGCCCGGTCCAATCCCATTGACGTTAATTTTGTGCTTGGCCCAGTCAATAGCTAACGATTTGGTCAGTTGTCGAATTGCGCCTTTGGAAGCAGCATAAGGGGCATTATCCTCTCTTACCACTTCACTCATAATCGAGGCGATATTGATGATCTTACCACCTCCTTGGCGTTGGATACGCTCGCGGGCAAAAGCCTGAGACATCACAAAGACCGAAGTGACGTTCAGCGTTATCACAAACTGCCAGTCCTCAATAGCCACTAACTCGGCAGGCCCTCGTCGAGTACCACCTGCATTATTGACTAAAATATCGATCCCGTTCATTTCAGTCGAGATTTGAGTAAATAGGGCCGGGATATCTTCGACTATACTCATATCAAAGGGATAAATCTCAACAGTCTCTGAGGATAGATCTCGTAACGTCGATTGGGCTCTCTCCAAGTCTCCTTGATTTCTGGCTACAAGGGCGATACCTGCTCCTGCTTCAGCCAAAGCGGTGGCGATGCCAAAACCGATCCCTTTACTTCCACCGGTGACAATGGCCGATTTTCCCTCTAGACGAAATTTTTGCATACGTTCTGCTCCCTTAGAATCCTTCTAACTTCTTAAGATTTTCTGTTGATAATAACACCTACCGATATTATCGGTCAAGATAGCCTGGTAGAAGCTACAATCAAATTGGGATCAGGGGCCTAATCAGGATACAAGAGCCATCAATCCGGTGGGCATCGGGGCAAGGCCCAGTATCATGTGTTACGAAGGAAAGATAAATCCGGTCCCAAAAAAGTCGACTCACTCGTTGGTGTCGTCCTTCATAACCTTGAACCTTGTTGTTCTCTTTTCTTAATTATGTACTGACCTGTTGAAGTCACCAGTGTCCGACAAAAATTCTCTGATTACTTCGACATATCTTTCAAATTGCTCACGACGGATATTGTGCCCGGTGCCTTCAATGTGTGCTGTTTGAAAATTTAGGTTGGAGGCGATGATGCTTTCTGCGGTTTTTGAAGAGATAATAGTGCTATGGTTAGTATCGGCAACGATTAATAAAGAGAGACAATTAATTTTTTGCTATCGGCCTAAGGTCCAAACTCAATCTCATCCCAAGTCGGATTTTGTGTACGACCATATTTTATGATTTCTTCTCGCGTTTTTTACGGGTCTCAACGATGTGCTGTCGCCAATTTACCGTTCGGGTATTTTGCCCTTGGGTTGAGACGTTGGGCTTTGATCACCTAGGTGGATCTTCCAAGATGGTTTTACCCACTAGATCTGGATAATTCCCAGCCAACGTTACGACGTTTGATGCTCCATAGAATGGCCTATCAGGCCTGGTTTTTCAAGCGCCAGGCTTTCAATTAGTTCCGCCAAGTCCGTCGCGTGATCCTGTTTCCCACACCTTTTGTCCGGTGCCTCAGAACACCGTGTCCACGGGCATCGATTATGATGATGTCATATTCAAGTTCCAACGATTTGGCCAAACGCGTCCAGCACAAAACGTTATCGGTAATTCCAAGCGCCAAAATTAGCGGTAGTTTCTCGTCCTTGTAGATAGCAATGAATCCGGATTCCATTCGTNCTTACAAATTCAGATAACCACTTTGACATAATTTCCCCTCGTTTTCTTGATATGATCAAGTTAGATTCATTACCTATAATCTAATCTAGCAGGTTTACTTTTGTCTGTTACTCAGCCAGTTCAGGAATCTACGTGGGAGTGACACAATCCGCGAAATATTCACGTAGTGGAATTGTTCTTTGCCATNTTTCAGATGTTGNTGGATATTAATCTGCCCATTTCTTCTTTCCAAACTCGACCAATCCACCTAAATACTGACTTTCGTTTGCGCCCACTATTCTTGTGCNTTGCAGAACCTCATGATGCCCTTACAGCCTTCCATTGCAAGTAGAACAGTGACTGCGGTTGGGAAAGGGTTCCCCTATTTTCTACTCAACTGCAGGGCAATCAATCTCCAACTGACTTGTTTGGCCGTTCTCAAATTCAATACTAACGCTGATCAGTTCCGAAGATCCAATTTTCTCTAGCTGGCTAGAAGATAACTCATACAGATGGGGAGACAGGCCTTTCGCTGAATCCGAAAACGGATCTAGTGGCTGCAGTTCTCCAATATTTTCAATATTGACCTTTGTTTCTGTTGAAGCATCGAAGACATTAATAAAATGCCGCTTACTCTCTGCTGNAGTGTACCAGGAGGCTAGTTGTGACTGACTCTCTTCAATCGTCACGTATTGGCTTTCAATTGGTCCTGAAGTGACATCGATTACCCGAAACCCTTGCGGTTCACCTGAAATATTTGGACTCTGTAAACCGTTCTTCCACCAACTGCCAGCCACAGCTGCCGTCGTCAGGATCTGAATTCCATCTACACGATGACGGCAATTTTCGTGATCATGACCATGGAGTGTGGCAACGTTGTCGAAAGGTTTAAGTAGATTCAGAACCTTGTCCGCCGCTGTCACCTCATTAATCGGAAATTTCATACCCAACTGTTGGCCGAAACGAAAAGGTGCCGAGGTCGATATCGAACAGTGACTGGCCAGTATAATCGGCATCTGCTTCGGAATGTCTGCAAGATCTGTGGACAGCCAGTCTAAATTCTGCTGGTCGGCAATNAAATACCAATTGTGGGGATGTNCGTCTGTAGGGGGAAAAAATCTAACCGTATCGAAGATTATAAAGTGGACACCATCATGATTAAAACTGCGCGAAAGTTGGCCCGCTTGTTCCGGGGCTAGTANTCCGTTGCAAATCTCATGGTTGCCATTAACTTGATGGACAGGTATCGGTAGCTCCTGAATCATTTGATGATACGTCTTAACCGCTTCTGGAGTCACACCTAAATCACCACCGTTAATAAGTAGTTGTGGCTCAAAAGCTAACATTCTATCCAGGCATTTCTCAAAGCCGATAATAGAATCTTTATTTTCTAGGAGATGAATATCAGTAAAAAATACGAAACGCATATAATTGACCTACACAATCTAGATAATTAGGTGATCGCCACTACAACAAAAATGTCGAGGAACCCGATCAACATGTTTCTGCCCAAGCTATCATTCGGTTTAGCTACGACTATCATTCTATACTGATTTAAATCGTTTAGTCCATTCACTTCGCCAACGGTCAAATCCAAAATAGTGTAATCTCTATTCCCATCTGCTAAAAGCCAATCGACTTGAATCAGGGCTGGCAATAAACAAAGAAGAATCCGCTATTTTGATTCCCTCGCAGATTGCAGACTAGCGCCAATCAATCTTGGGAGGAATATCCTGCTAGGCAGGGAAGGAGAGACTAGAGGCTCATTCGGACCGAAAGATATCCAAGCGAAAATTGGAATTGGTCATCCCCATTGATAGATCAATCCCGACTGTTATCTCCATTTTTGGTCTTCTAAATGATTCTAGTTAATTGTCAGGAATTGACATTGTATTAGACAGGAAGGGGCGGGAAAACGGAGAAGGTTCGATCTATACTCAGCCCAGCCTTCTCCCTCAATTGTTAGGTAGCTAGATCTGGGATGAACAAAAATCCAAGTTACTGATTCCTCGTTTTAAGAGTTGCCCATCTAGTTGTAAGTCTATAGGAAGGATCGACGGCGAACGCTGACTCAAACCCCTTCAGCAACTCCTTCAGTTCACCTGCACTGAGCGCACGGTCATAGAGAAATACTTCGTCAATCCCACCAATATATGTTTCTCCACCATATTTACCTAAACCCAAAGGATCTCCTGGATTCGCAATCTTCCCATCTTTCTTAATACTGACATCTAATTTCCCATTGATATAGAGGGAAAGCATCTTACCGTCATAAGTGCCTGCAATGTGAGTCCAAACCTCCTGTTTCACTTTCATCTGTCCCCAAGCCAAACCAATGCCACTATCAGTCCAAACAGCAAACACCCAGCCGTCTGGATTTCGTTCCCCTCCAGCTTGGTCTTCTAATAAATATGAACCATTTCGACGATGTCCAGTGTCGGAGTCATCATCGATACGAAACCATCCACCAAGGCTCATTGCCTCTTTGAGGCTGTTTAGACTATCGGTAACCGGGACATCAACGCCCTGTTGGGGTTTGGTCACCACGGCTTGCCCAAATTTACCCGCATCTCTTTTTGCTCCGTTGTTCAGTTCACCATGATTTTCGTTACCAGAACTATCTTCAATAACTTTCCCTTTTGCCGTGTCAAAGAGCCAGAGGGCAAGCAGACCATCTTTGAGATCGGCTTCAACTTGCAGGGGAAAAACGCAAAAACAAAACAACAGTAAGGCTGTACTAAGTTCAACCGTGGAGGAAAAAATTTTCATCTTTAATCTCCTGGTGGAAAGAGGGATAGCTCATCCTACGATACGAGTATAACATCTGTCAAGCTTATTTTGAATGAACCCTGATTCAACTTTTCTCATACGGGTTCTAACAACGGTCCAGTTTTGGGAGGACGTAAGAAGCGTCAGTCTTAAACTCGGATCAAAAGGATTTCGTGCTTGGTAGAGAGATAGGATGGAATCAAGTCCCCCCTCCATCCTCGTAAAGAGATCTAAGTTATACATTGAGGCGTTCTCGGACACGTTCCATCAATTCAGGCGGCATATCAAGCGGAAAGGTAATCTTTTGGTTCGTCAAGCTTGATTCTAAGAGTGCGCATAGTGCCTCTTGTGTAGCGTAAGCCTTTTGAGCATGACAGCGATTATCGGTGCTGTTCTCAATGGTATCGATCAAACTCTCGGTTAAACGAATCTGCGCCGGCTTGCCGATGGCAGGCCAGGAGCCTTCAACTTCTTGATATCGGCCGTCAGGACACCAAATTCGCAAGCCGTGCGATAGACCGAACCAGATACGTCCCTTGGTACAAACCGCATCGGCATAAAGATTCAGCCCATTTCCCGGGTAAGGGGATTGAGACGACCCTCGGCCTGCCTCCACGTATAGCGGCACACCATCTTCGAAGACCAGGATGCCTGTGTTGTAGTCGGGACCAATCTGTTTAGCATCGAAAGTCTCCTTGCCCGAGAAGTTGCCCAACGCCCATGAAAATGGCTTTTCGTCGTGAAGAAAACGGACAAAGTCGATCATGTGCGTTCCCTGGCCGTGCAACTTAATGGCACTGACTGAGCGAAAATACTCTATCTGCCCTAGCTCCCCACTCTGAAGAATATCCCGCATCTGTTGGGCCAAATCGAAAAACCGGTATTGGTGATTGACCAGCAACGTTGTGCCTGTCGCTTTAGCGCGGTCTCGCATGGTTTCCGCATCTTCGATGTTGACTCCAAACGGTTTCTCCATCAAGATTCCTTTCACTCCGGTTTCTATTGCCGTCATTACTGGTTGGAACATCCACTTCGGCCGAGTAACAACAGTAACAATGTCAACCTCTGCTGACTCAATCATCTCGCTGATCGAAGTATAGGCCTGTGGAATGCCGTTTTTTCCGGCAAATTCCTGGCAAATTTTCTGATTTAGATCTGCCACGGCCACGATTTCGCACTGCTCAACCGATTCGAAGGCTTCAACGTGTGCATTCTGTCGCCCCCCACAGCCGATTAATCCGATTCTGTATGTCATCCTTTTATTCCTTGATTAATAGTGAACGTGAGCTTACGAAGGGAGTGCAACCAGATCTGGTGTTTTCATTCCAGTTCCGGTATTAAAGAGAACTACTTTTTCTTCTGGTTGCAATGTTTTAGAGTCCAGTAATTTTTTATAGGCGGCATAGGTGGCCGCTCCTTCCGGAGCAGCGAAAACGCCTTCCTGACCGGCAATCTCATAGATGGCCGTATGAATTTCCGAGTCTGAGACGGTCAATGCAGTGCCGTTGCTATCACGAATAATCTGCAACATCAGATAGTCGGCGATGGCAACAGGAACTCTTATACCGGGAGCAATGGTCTGGGCATCTTGCCACAGTGTGGCGTGATCCGCTCCGGAGTCAAAAGCCCGCACGATTGGCGCACAGCCTTCAGCTTGCACTGAAATCATCCTGGGCCGTTGACTGTCAATCCAGCCGATTTGCTCCAACTCATCGAAGGCTTTCCACATACCCACGATACCGGTACCTCCACCTGTTGGATAAATAATGGCATCCGGTAATGCCCAATCGAACTGTTCAGCCAATTCTAGTCCCATCGTCTTTTTACCCTCTGCCCGATAAGGTTCTTTAAGAGTGGAAACATCAAACCAGTTTTCGGCTGATTCTCTGAGCTGTTGACCAGCTTGATTAATCAGGCCATCTACTAGATGGAGCGTTGCATCGTAGACGGTCGCCTCTCGCATCATCATAGCCGGGGTGTCGTGGGGCATAAAGACATGGATTTCCATTTTGGCCCGACTGCCATAAGCAGACAGCGCGGCTGCTGCGTTGCCTGCTGAAGGGATAGCAATGGTCTTAACTCCTAATTCCTTGGCTTTGGAGACGGCTGCTGATAGCCCGCGGGCCTTGAAACTACCTGTCGGATTTAAACCTTCGTCTTTAATATAAAGTTGCTCTGCTCGATGCTTCCCGCCAAGTGCTTGAGCGTGTAGAAGTGGGGTTCCACCCTCCCCTAATGAAACCACATGTTCTGGATCCAAAACGGGCATGATTTCAAACCACCTCCAGATGTTATGTGGGCGTTGTAAGAGGTCGGATTTCTGCCAGGACTGCTTGACTTTTTCTAAATCGTAGCGGGCAAACAGAACTTTATCACAAGCGCAACAGGTGGTTTGCACTTGGTTAGCGGAAAATTTTTGGTTGCAGTTGGTACATTCTAGGTGCGTGAGATAACTTTTCATCTTAGGCCATCTACTTGTCGGTAGGTTCATAAACGAGAAAATTATATGTAACCTCTGGCTAAAAAGCCAACCAATCTAAGAGCTGAAACAAGGAAACAGAGTCAGCAAAAACCAAATGCAGGACAGAATTCAGGTTGAATAAGTAGTAGACAAATGATAGAAATAGACTGGTTGCAGATCATCATTGAACACTACTGGACAATTCTAATTTTCTTTGGTGTAATTTATTTTGTGATCCGGCGTAGTCGCTAAGATTCCGGGCTACCAATTGACACCATATTGCCCGCTGAAACAGTTACTTTATGAATGATGATTAATCATCATGTCGCTAGACCTCTACACCTTTCGCTTGTGCTTTCTCGATTATTACCAACACTGCCTTGACTATTAGATCCGTGCTTTCTGAATGGAACAACTGATATATTAAAGCCGATAACGGATCCCCTCAAACTAGCAGAAATATTGGGGGTTTCAGTTCACTAAACCCTCCTTTACAAGAATGTTATGCTCACGTATAATGATTTTGTTCGATTCCTTCTTACTTACAGTTTAGATTGCAAATATAATCCACTCTGAAATCTGGAGAAATTGAAATAAAAACGTATTGGTCTATTACTTTTGTTGGTTGTTATACTAGGTTGCAGTGAGAATCTCGGGAGGAGTTTCCAACCGCCAACGGCTAATTGACGATCTGATTTTGGGATATTGTTCCGGCGGACACCTATTACCCTAGAACCCTTACTGGGTTCTGCCAGTCTACACCAGCAGATCTACGGAGTTTCACCCTTGCATATAACATCTGAGATGCTTCACATTGTTGATGATTTTGAAAGACAAGGATTCGCAGTTTTGCCTAACTTTATCGAATCCGACTGCCTACAACGGGTGAAAGAAGGCTGTCAACAACTGGTCGATAATCTGGCTGAGCAACTTTACGGCGACGGAGTGATCGGCGAACTTTACTCGACGGAGCCGTTTGTCCGACGGATGATTTGTCTCTTTGCCAGCCATCTGGATAAGACACCAACTATCTTTCGCCCGGAACTGCACCTACCCGCTTTTTATGACCTGTTTGCACACCCTAAATTGCTGGACTTAGCTAAATTAGTGCTCGGCTCTGAGATTCGCCTCTATCCCAACTACTCGGTGCGACCTAAGCTCCCTAACGATCCCCGAACCGAGGTGTTATGGCATCAAGACGCAGGCTATACCAACACGGCTGCTGACGCTTTGCGGATGATGAATGTATGGGTACCTTTGGTGCCTGCCAACGAAGAAAATGGTTGCATGCAATTCATCCCTGAAAGCCATAGATTGGGTGTTGTGGGCCATCAAAAGGAAGAGTTTTATTTGCAGATCCACCAAGAGTACCTAGCTCCCAGGATGTATAGTGCTATCCAGATCGAGACTATGCCTGGCGATGCAGTCATCTTTAGCAATCTCCTGTTTCACCGCGGATTACCCAACCGATCCAACCACATCAGGTGGAGCGTCGATTTTCGTTATCAGGATGCTACCCAATCCACGATGCGGACAACAGAAGGACATTTACTATGCTCCAAGATCTCGCCTGAACAGGTGGTGCGCAACCGGGACCACTGGGGACAACTCAGTTTTAAGTAGCGCTTCCACCTTCGACTCCTGTAAATCCCTTTTACCAATCCAATCGACCATCACCAAATTTTCGTATGGCAACGGCACAGAACTGGAGAGCATAAGCATTTTTAGACGGTAAGACTGTGTCGATTACACCTAATCACGATTATCACGCTATTCGTTGGACTTGAGAGGAGAGGAGTCTATGTCTACTACAAGAGCTGGCTGGGCACAATTTGATTCGACACCGCTGCTGGGATTACCAATGGGTGGGCGCGGCCCCCGCTTTTCGAGTGGTAATGAAGTACTCGATTCGTTAGCTGCACAGGCGGTTGTTTTGGAGGATCGAAAAGGTTATCGCACAATCTGGATTTCGATTGATATGATCGGCATGACCTGGCAGATGACAAGCCGATTGAGGATGGAACTATCAGCGATGACGGGTATCCCTTTTGCAGCAATCGTGGTGAACTTTTCACACACGCATAGCGGACCGATGTCTGGTTTTGAAGGATATGCAACAACTGTGGAGAAACCAACAGCCCTCATAGCATACGAGGAAGATTTGTTGACACGCACGGTGAAGATGGTCCTTGAAGCCGTCGAAAACCTTCAATCTGTTACAGTTCAGGTGTGCCGCGGCACATCTGAAATTGGGATTAACAGGCGAGGGCGAAATCCGGATGGCAGTATGGGAATGAGGCCAAATCCGGATGGGTTTATGAACCGGGATCTCTGGATACTCGACCTAAAGGCGGGTAACGGCCGCTGTGTGCTCTTCAATTATGGTTGCCACCCGGTGATGGTTTACGGTTTTGCTTGGGATAGTATTTCTGCCGACTTTCCGGGAGTTTGTCGTGATAAATTAGTCGAAACGTTGGGCGCGAATACACAGGCTCAATTTATTCAGGGTTGTGCTGGCAATGTTCGTCCGTGTAGGCTGGCTGATTTTGAGGGTGGTTCTTTCCGTCAGTCAACGTCAGAGGATTATATTTTCACCGGCGGCCAACTGGCAGATGATGTGCTAGCTGCAATTGACGCAGGGGGGGAAGATCTCGACCTGGAGATAAATTGCGTCTCTGGATTTGCAATGGCACCACGCAATATGGAAATAATTCCACCTCTCACACACTGGGAAGAACTGTCGGAAAGTGGGGACGAACTCGAGCACAATCTGGGGGTTTATTGGGTTGAGCGTTTACGTTCAGGTATTCTACCTGTTCAATTTTTGCCCTGGGCGATTGGGCTGATTCGCTTAACTGAGCGACATACCATTGCCTGGCTGGCCAATGAGGTAGTTGCCGAGTGGCTTCCGCTCCTTCGAAACTGGTTGAACGATCCTAACCTCACTGCCTGGGGCTATTGTCAGGATGGGCGCAATTATATGCCGACGGATGAACTGATTCCTGAAGGCGGTTATGAAGTGGATCGGGCAAATACCTATACCAAGGCAGGACCAGGACCATTCAAGGTGGGGATTAATAAGGCAGCAGAGAAAACATTTCGAGCGTTGGCTGAGCGGATTTAAGTTTTTCTAATTTCATGGTCCGTAGCATATTCCCTGTACTGTGACCGGTAGCCGGTTATCCCCATCAGCTATTTTTCTCTCATCCTCTCCCCAATCCTATAACTCACCACCATCTTTCGTTCTGTATGAGCCTCTGTCTTCTCTATCAGTGCGTATAAGGTTGCTTCGCTGGCTTCGCCCTGTTACAGTTCCAATTATAATAGTTGCTGTCGCTTTTGACTATTGGAAAGCAGTACCGTTTAGGAATTTCTTAGTCAATCTAGAAGTTTTCCTTTCTCCTCTCTTCTGTACTCAACTCAACTTTTTCGAGTCCTAGATATTTCGGATCAGGAGATAACAATGATCTTTCCCGCACTTTTTCTGCTGACAACTTCGGTTAATCTCTAGCCAGAAGCTCTTAGTCATGCGATTAGTTTTGAACCGGATCAACTGATTGTCGGAACTTACTTTTTTTATTGGTATGACATTCACACAAAAGGGCATTTCTTAAATCACGATGGTACAGATGCGTTGGTTGATCATCCAACGAGCCCAAACGATTATAGTTATAATTCGGTCGATTGGTGGAAGCGTGAGCTTTACGATGTGATCTCGGCGAAGGTCGATTACATTTTGCCGGTTTATGGGGGGATTACGAATCGGCAAAATGACCCGAAATTTCATGATGCTTGGAGCTTTTCGGGGCTTCCGAAACTAGTCGAGGCGTGGGATCAGATTGCCGGGCAGGGGAATCATCCTCCACCGCGGATCGGAATGTTTTGTGACACTAGTACGCCGAAGTACAATCCCGATCGTTTTCACGTGGTCCTGACAACCTCCGAAAGTCAGCAGTGATTTCATGAAACTATTTGCGATTTCTTTTCGCTTGTTCCGCCGAGGACTTGGGCTATGATCGATCAGAAACCGATCATTTTTCTGTATTCCGCTGCGTTCACCAAAAAACAAGATCCAGAGTTTTTTGACTATGTACGTCAAAATTTTAAAACCGATTTTGCCTGTGAACCATTCATCGTTAAAGAGATTTCGTGGTATGGAGACACAGGTGTAACTTACGTCTGGGGAGTGCGTTAAAACCCCGTTGGAACGACGTAACCGCTTTGGGGCTCGGCTACGATCACCACGCTGTCCCGGGGCGTAAACCGCTCGTCTCCGATCGCGAGAACGGCGATTTTTACAAACGTGTTTGGCGGTCTCTTCTCGCCCAACATCCAACGGGTCGATCTAGAATCGTTACGATCGAAATATGGAACGAACTTCACGAAGGAACTGACATTTGCGATACAATCGAGTATGGCAGGAAATATATTTGATCACACTACGAAGTTAGCCGACCAATTCAGATCAGGTGATCAAATCCCAATCGATGGTAATTTTCGACTGCGGAATTAGTCTCGTGGAACAAAGGTCTAAGTTCGGGAATTGATCTCACCGAAGTCGATGACGGTCTGTTTGAAACGGTAGAGGTGAACGAGGTTTCGGCGATCAAATCGAAGAAAAAAACTGGAGGGCCATATGTTTATTTCAGGATCTACGACAGTTTTCTGTTTGACCAGGATCTACCAGTTACGATTGAGTTGGCCTATTTAGATGGCGGTTGTACGCAAAAATTGAACTGTATTATGACAGTAGCGATGCAAATAGATCTGTGCGAAACGGAGCTTTTAAGTTCGGTGGCTAGCAGAAGATCAATAACAGCAGAGAATGGAAAACAATCGAATTTTCGGTGAAAGACGGTCGGTTTTTAAACCGTTGTAACGGTGCAGATTTTCGTTTCGCCGTGACTGCTGGTGATCTGACGGTGAGGCATATTAAAGTAGTAAAATGAAGAATGAAGAATTGAAAATTGGCCGTTAGCAGTTAGTTAGTGGTTAGAAGCACGGTACTGTTTTTCGGTCAGTTTATGACCATTTTTACTGATAGGACTTTCTCATTATGAAACAATCCCAAATCGAAGACCTCGATCCAAACTTCAAAAAAATCGACCCCAAAACGGGACTCCATTGGTATGACATTCGGGTATTTGGCATTGAAGGCCAGGGATGGTCGGACACTAAGCGCCCCTATGCCCGACTTCCAGCAAAAGCAGAGGGGGTCGTTCGTGAGCCGGTGTGGCAGTTAGCACAACATTCGGCTGGCCTTTGCGTTCGGTTTGTGACATCAGCTAAAGCGATTAGCGCTCGGTGGCAACTATGGAGTCAGAGTCTGGCCATGACCCACATGCCTGCAACGGGTGTTTCTGGGATCGACCTATACATCAAGGATCGGTCGCGGTCCAAGAGTAAACGGTACCATTGGATTGGCTTCGGTAAACCGGAAAAGTTCCCGCATAACGAAGCCGAATTGGTGGCTGGACTCGATGGCCAGCCTCACGAGTTCATCCTCTACCTGCCACTTTACAACGGTGTCGAAAAGGTGGAGATCGGTGTGGATGCGGAAGTCGGCATCCACAAAGCCGGTGCGCATAAGACCAAGCCAATTGTTATGTACGGCACCAGCATCCTCCACGGGGGATGTGCTTCGCGGCCAGGCATGTCCTATCCTGCAATCATGGGGCGTGCGATTGACCAACCGATTATCAACTTAGGGTTTTCAGGCAACGGGCAGGCTGAGCCGGAGATAGCCGAATTACTCACCGAGCTCGATCCGTCTGTTTACATCCTGGACTACTGCCCCAACGTCAATGTCGACGGAATCCGTGAGCGGACTGAGCCATTCGTACAAACACTACGAAATGTCCNTCCGGAAACGCCCATTGTTCTCGTGGAGAACATCACCTACCAGAAGCACCTCTACGTACAATCCGCCCGCACCAGTACAGGTGAGAAAAATGTGGAACTGCGCTCAGCGTACAATCGTCTTCGGCAAGCGGGTGTAAACCATCTGCTGTATGTCCCGGGCGAACGGCTACTCGGGGATGATGGGGAAGGCACTGTCGATGGGGTTCATCCGACAGATGTGGGATTCATGAGAATGGCGGGAACCATCGGTGTCGTGGTCGAAGCACTTCTCTAAGAGGTCGCTTCGCCTTGTAATAAAGACTCGGCTCGGATATAAATGAGGTACAGCTTACCGGAACATTTTAAGTAGTGCTTCACCTCTAAATTTGTAAAATAAAGATCATAAATCCCTGATCTCCTCTGACCGTCCCTGTCAACTTATTTAGCTCATTCAATTGCTCTGTCTAAAACTACCTCTATCCGAGAATTTCCTCAATGATTAGCTGTTGANTTGGCATCTCTTGATTAGCAGCCTCTAGCCTTTCCCGACTTGAGACGACACAAATTGCCCCCTTCGCAAAATTAGTTTCAAGCAATTCCAGTAAGGCTCTTTTTACCTCTTGGGGGGTGACACGCCGAAGTTGGGCGTAATACTGCTCACGAAGTTCAGGGGTTTGTCCAATCAGATGACGGTATAAGGCCTGCCCGGTTGCAGCCTCTGGTCGAATGGGTCGCTCGAATTGTTTAGCCGTAGCTATAATGGCACGATCGATATCGGTCTGAGTCCATTCCACTTCACGAATATAGTCAGCAACACCGGAAAACACGTCCAGCGTCCTACTGATGTGTGGATCGCGGTAAGAACCAAGACTAAGAGTACTACCGAGTGGGCTATAATTGAACATTGCCCCATANGCATTACCCCTAAATCGAATTTCGTTCATGATATATTCCAGTCGAACCAGATGGGCGCCAACTGTCAAAGGGGTCTTATCCGGATGGGAATAGTGTGGCGCTGGGATCACTTGAGCGCAGTGCGCGACTTGGATCGGAGCCGCTAGACCTTCACGTGGAGGGTCACCAAACGGTTTAAAGTCGATGGACGCATCATTGATGGGTTCATTACTCATATCAGATATCCAGTCTTTTAGGGTGTTTTGCACNGTTGTTGCCGNACTCTTCGAACCGGTAAAACTCGCCGTCAAGCGACCACGAACCAGCAAAAAGTCTCGTATGGATCCGATCTGACGTATTACGTCTTCACTGCATTTTTCAAAATCGTTATTAAATCCCTCCACAAGTGACAGTTGTGGTAATCCATACACCATTTCAGACAAATATCCTTCTACTGTCAAGCCACGTGCGGCATGGCTCATTGCTGTCCCTGATCCGTCGTAAACCATGTCTGTTCGATATCTGGCCTGTGCCTGCAGCAGTACATCCCGCAACCGGTTTTCATCCCTTGGATCAACCGAAAAGAGTAAATCGTGTAATACTTCCAGAGCAGAAGACATTTGATNGTCTAAAGCCTTCAAACTAAACTGAACATTCCACAAAGAGTGACTTGCATCGCCAATACAAGTACCAAAATCAGTCCGGCAGGAGATTCCACCGGTAGATGCCGCTGACCGTTGAGCAATCTGCTCATAATCCATTCCCGCCGCCCCCATTTTTCGAATCGCTTCGGTATACCGCGGCAAGTAAGGCCAGAGTTCGGATGGCATTCCCTTTAGATTGAAGTTCAGAACCAGATAATTGACACCGTTCGCAAAGACGCTGTTTTGTAACAGTTCGACACCGTCAATCATCTCCACNTCTGTCTGAATATGTGTAAGTTGACCTGGCAAATCGCTAACTTTCAATTGTGGTAACGTTGCCAGCAACTCGGGAGAGTTAGGTTGACTATTTAATCGGTCAAGTTCTTCTGCCTCGGCAGCAATCTGTTTAACCTGATCATCGTTAAACTGCCTACGCGTTTTTTTCATCCGCTCAGCAAAAGCTGTATCGATTCGGGACTGCATCTGGCTGTCAGGTTTCAACATAGCGGTAAGACGATGGGAATTTGTCAATAACCGCGAGCGTATCAGTTGATTGAAAAGCTGTGGATCGGATTCATAACGACGTTTACAGTTAGACAAATGCTCATTCATACGCAAGAAAATCAATGGATCCCTATCATAGATCCATGAGCTGATTACCCGCCTCATCATGTGTAGTGGAAACATCGATTGAATTTCGAGATAGTGGTATGCCGATTGCTGAAAAGCGGCCTCTACTCGTTCTGGTTCAATTTCACTTTCAGCGATTTGAGACAACGTCTCGGTAACTAATTGAACAAAATCGTCGATGTGATCGGATTCACTGCCCTTAAGGCCGACACTAAAAGTGCTTTCTCTACCTATTCCACCTACTCCGGAAGCGATAATATCGGCGCCTAAGTTTGAGTTGATAATCGCTTTTTTCAACGGAGCAGCTTCATTGCCCAGTAAAATGAGGCTGAGAATATAAAGCAAGGCGACATCCTCCGGATCAGTGGCATCGCCAATCAACCACTCGATTGCCAGATACGTCTTTTCGGTAGAGGGTTCATCCGCACCAATTGGATACGTGTCGATTATAGATCTTGGTTGGTCCCACCGTAAGTGAGATTTGATGCTAGTATCAACATCGAGACGGTTAAAAGCATTAAGTTTATCAGACAAAAATGCCAAGTACTCCGGGGTCGGTGTATTACCGTACAGAAAGAAGTAGCTGTTACTTGGATGATAATAGGTTCGATGGAACCCCTTCAGGCCTTCATAGGTCAGGTCGGGAATAGCATCCGGATCACCTCCGGATTCTTTCCCGTAGATTGTATCTGGAAGCAACGCCCGCGAGATCGAGCGATAGAAGCGGGATTCGGGATCGGAAAACGCCCCTTTCATTTCATTGTAGACAATGCCTGTTATAGTCAAATCACCTGTCGGATCTTCTGGATCCAGGGGTGCGAAATGGTGTCCTTCACGCCTAAATGTCTGTTCGGTTAACAACGGATGAAAAACCGCATCAAAATAGACTTCAGCCAAGTTGAAAAGATCCTGTTTCACGTTGCTGGCCACTGGGTAGTATGTGCAATCGGAACCTGTCATGGCATTGATAAATGTTGCCATACTCATCTTTACCATTTCGAAGAAGGGTTCTTTTACCGGATACTTGTCAGAGCCAGCCAAAACTGCGTGTTCGAGAATATGCGGAACCCCAGTGTTATCTGGTGGTGGCGTGGGAAAACTAACCGAGAACAAATTCTCTGCGTCTTGGTTGTGGAGATGAAGTAATCGTGCTCCGCTCTTTTTGTGTTCAAGCTGGTAAGCTACCGAACGCAAAGCCTCAAGAGGTGTTACGGCCTTAATTGAGAAACCGTTAAAATCTTGCCCCGCAGACATCGTCGTTTCTGGAAGTGCTGACATCCATTTTTCCTTGTACAATCTTAAATTTACTCTAAAATCGAAATCCAAACATACTTTAATTATTAACATCTCCCTATATGCTTAGTACTTAGCGGCAATCTACGTTTTCTTGGCAATCTATCGATAGCCTGTTAGCCATACAGAAAGATGAAAAAAGTGATGATCTTTACCCTATTAGNTACTACGATATGATTCCCAGTNTTAAAGACACAGGCGATCGTCCGGGAGGCTCAGGGCCAGATCAAACTGGCTTCTATTTTAACAGAGATTGCCGTTCTAACCAAGTTACTAACAGAAAAAGATCGAAACGATGTAGAGAAACTACATGAAAAACCGTCCTTCATGGCCTCATAAATTTCGCAGATTTCATATATAGACCGCAACTGTAGATCGGCTACATATAACGTAGNTCGGGTTGAGGGTAAATAGGCAGAATCAACAGTTAGGCTGTTGAACTGACGATGGCTTAGGATAGGATTAGGGGGGTAAATTTCTACTTTGATATTTGAAATTGTTTGATTTCTGNAAAATTATAGTCGCCGCCCGGCTATTACCTTTCGATCGGGAGCGGCGNATCAACAGGTGCCGGCCAATAACCGGCAAAGGTTTGCTCTAGCTCTAGCCCAGGCCTACGCCAGTTGTGAAACGAATGGAAGCGGTTCCACACTCGGCAACAGGTCACGGTATTTGTGAAGGTGTGTAGGATAAATAGTGTAGCCCGGTTCAACAGGTGGTTAACTTGCTGCTGGTTAATCCAAATCGGTTTAAGGCAAATANGCTTAATCTTGACAACAGAGCTACTTCAGACTTCACCATCGAAGTGATTTAAATCAGAAGGGATAGATCCATGACAACAAGCGACCGTATTGATGAAGCCAGGCAGGTGGGGCTAAAGGCACTGAACCCATCCTCAAAGCAACTGGAACACGGATTGGAGTTACATAATGAATTTATTGTCTTTGATTCCTACGGTTTCTCACCCACTTCAGTTCCTGATCCAGCCGTTCTGTCCAAGGCCATTGATGCTGGAGCCTGGCCCAATGAGTTACAGGATCTGACAGAAGAGATGTCCATGACCCGGCATCTGATGGACCCGATTGGCTTACAATCCTATAAACAGGCTTGGCAGGCATCCGGAGTCAGCTGTGTCTTTCAGAATGCGGGGCAGGAAGGCAACCGCATTGAGCGGATTATCAAGCGTCATGCCCGTTTTACCCACGTTACCGACCAGTTGAGCGATTTCGTCTGCCGAGCCGCTTGCCCTGCCGATATAATACGAGCCAAACAGAAAGGCCGGCGCTGTCTCTACTTTTCGGCTAATGGGGTGCCTGTCCCACAGCGATGGGATACGGTAAGCGAGGAACTGGGATTTATTCGCGTATTCTACCAGCTAGGCTGCAGGATGATGCATCTTACCTACAATCGCTGGAACATGATCGGCGTAGGTTGTGGTGAAGATTCAAGCGGTGGGTTGAGCGATATGGGACGCGAAGTGGTTCAGGAGATGAACCGGGTTGGAGTGATAGTAGATATTGCACATTCAAGCTTACAAACCAGTATGGATGCAGCTCAGGTCTCAGCCAAACCAATAGTGGCCAGTCACTCCTCCTGCTGGTCGTTGAGAGAACACTGTCGGGCCAAGACAGATGCGGTGATACGCTCTATTGTTGAGACCGGAGGTTATGTTGGTATCTGCTGTATTCCCTCCTTTCTAGGTGCTAACGGAGATATAACCGCTTTGCTCGACCACATCGACTACATGGTGAAGAATTTCGGCGCTGACCACGTAGCCATTGGGACTGATGTAGGTTGCCAGATTCGGGACTATGATGACCAATCGACCAAAGCTCAGTCTCAGAAATTCCGAACAGCCTTTAGCTCATTATGGCCAAAAAACAGTTTTACACCAGAGTACCAGCAAGATTGGCAAAAGAAGAGTCTAGCCTGGACTAACTGGCCGCTGTTTACAGTGGGACTGGTTCAGCGTGGCCATTCGGATGAGGACATCAGCAAGATCATCGGCGGAAATGTAATGCGGGTAGCACAAGCCGTTTTACCGGAGAAACCGAGTTTCGCTTATTAGACAAACAACCGGGAGGAGGTTATGACATTGGTAAGATTGGATTTTAATTCAATCCTAAGTCCACTATCCTAACCGGTAGGTATCAGACGGCTTATCGCGAGATCCGGACTCTCGCTATACGATAGATTATTTCGTCTTTATCACACCCTGTGTTAGCGATCTTTTGTCCGCTCAATACAGCAAACTGGGTACGCTTAGAATTTGATCCCGAGATAGAGGCAAATTACCGTTCCAGCGGTAAGCGGCTAAGTGACCCCCTCGAGCTACCCTCCAATCTAAACAGGCCATATTCCCATCTACTGTAGCGTTGTCCTCTGTTTGCCAGTAGTGGCCAAAAAAGACTGGAGGCTGATCCACCAAGTGACTGTAGTCCTGTTCTACTTGGACTGGGTAGGCTGGAATTTGGGGCTTAATATCTTCTCGAACTTCGGCTAAATCGCGGTAAGTTTTCCCCGATGTATTCCACCATCTTAGCCGAATCTGCTGTCGTTGGTTCCTATGAGGATCCAGAAAATTATATCCAACTGGCAAGCCAATCTCTGGGCCTTTGAGTAAGGTTTCAATAGCTCGGTAGGCAAAGGTATTAGCCTCTTTATCGGCCGAAGCTATTAAGGTTGTCTCCGTCAAGCAGTTGCTATCATCTAAATAATCCTTCATTTGATCTAAGATTGGCTGATACCAACAGGCGTGGATAGCTCGAAACCCATCTAGCTCCAAAAATAAGGGCAGGTTTTGAACCAGTCAATGACCTCTTTCTGTTCTTGGGGGTGAGAATGATATTCTCGCAGAAAGAATTGATGTTGCTGAATGTTTTTTGGGCTGTGGGCTCGGAGTGGAGTTTTTCCATCTTCACCATTAAGTGTGGAAGCAGATGGAATTATACTCATGGTTGCCTAAAATCGCATATGCCGTTTACTGTTCGACCATTGGTTTGACTCGCTGGATAACACGGCGATTTTGCTGGTGATAACCCAAATTTTCTAATAGGGTTTGCAGAATATCGGCATGAGCATGGATATCACCAATAATTATCGTACCGATTCATTTTCTTTTTATTCACACTCAAATTTAAGCCTGCGAGATCCAAATTGTACAACAGAGCATATTTACTGCCACCTGAATCCTGACCAGTTAATTAAAAATCGGTTATAACCTTTACTGCTTGTCCACTTGCCAGCGATTCGGCTATAGCCAGACAGGCCGCCACGGTCTTGGCTCCCTCTCGTACGTCGATTAAAGGTAATTGACCCTGATCTAAACACTGCACGAAATGCTCTAACTCCACCACACAGGCATGGCCTTCAGTCAACAGTGAATGTGGCATTTCTGAGAATGCCTCTACCTGACCAAAGGCTTTCAAGAACAGTTTGTTATTCTCTACCGTCCCTTCTGTGCCATAAAGACTGAAATTCATGGCATAGGGCCGAGGTGCACCAACTGAGACCAAACACTTACCCACTACTCCATGGCTGAATTTCAGCATAGCAATGACGGTATCCTGCCACTCTACCTGCTGTAGCACCTTTCTGGTCCCATATGCTGATACCTCCTCCAACTCACCTACGATCCATCGCATCAAATCAAGCGGATGGCAACCACCACCAATGACAGCAAATTGACCTTCCTCTGCATGTCGCCACCATTGGTGAGTGGTTCCGGCCAGAAACGGCTGTAGTGAATGGACATAGTCGGCCTCACAGAAACAGGCTTGCCCCAACTTACCCTCTTGGTGGAGGGCTTTAATCGCCTGTTGAAGTGGTTGAAAACGGGCTCCGTGCCCCACCATCAACTGACATCCTGTTCGATCGACTGCAGCCACCATGCGCCGACAGTCTTCCAGCTTGGTAGCCATTGGTTTTTCACAGAAGACATGTTTGCCGGCCTCCAAAGCAGCTACGGCTTGATCCGCATGCAGCCGATTGGGTGTACAGAGATAAACGACGTCAACCTTTTCGTCTTGTAAAACGGCCCGATAATCGGTGCTGATATACTCAGCAACATACTCAGCTTTTAATGTTTCTAACCGCTCCCAGCTAGCATCGGTACCAACCATAACTCTCAAGGTAGTCCTGGGATTTTCACTAATGGCTTTGACATGCTCAACACCAATATAGCCAATACCGACTACTGCTACGCGGTAAGTTTTCATATCTGGCTCCTTCGGCTTTGAAATCCGATAACTGTCATCTTTAATATCATAGCACAGAACAGAATTGGGGTAAATAGGTCATCGAACGAGCACTGATCGTCAGGGGAGGGCTTAATAGCCGACAATGAAAATAGGTGGGAAGTAAGTTAGGCTAGTGCCAGGATCTGGATTGTCAGCCATTGCGATTTCGGCTCCAGAAGCGATTTCGTAGTAAAAGGTGCAAATGACGCAACAATAAGCGACGTCAAATGGCGGCCAAAGCCCCTTCGGTTTGACAAAAGGTAGTTTCGATACTCCCAGATTAGGTCCTGAGTTAGTTTCCGTGTCTATGTGTTGGTTGGTATTTGGATTTGTCACAAGATAACAACATGTCCGGTTCAAGATGCCATCGCTGATAGTCGAACCACAGGTTATTTCGTNAAATTTCGACTTGGTCGATAATTTATTTAGGGCTCTTTTACCCCGTTTTAAGGTTGTGGTTTCAAGTCTTTTTGCTGTGTTGAATGAAGTGTTTCATCGTGTTATGATATCGATACGTTTATTGATTTTGGCAGCCTTTCTCATTTCCAGGCATTTCTGCTTTGGCTGTCAGAGCAGGTAATTACATTATGCTGATTTGGTGGCTTTTCCGTCGTGCTTCTCGCCTTAGTTGTATCGATAGGATGTCTTGACCATATATTTACAGCCCCCTATCTTTACACAAAAACCCATAAATACAATCGTAAGGCAACCATAAAACCGCAAGGGAAAAAGACCACTAGACCGAGAAAGTGCAGCTTGGAGTATATGAAGCACTATCCCTGGTTGATGCTGGGTTTCATCAACGCACAGTGATCTCAATCAGTACTGTTTATCATTGGTCCGAGGATATAGTATCAGCTATCTGCAGCATTGAAAATAATATTCGGCCTTTTACGGTTTCGGCAGATACGGAGCGGCAGAAAAGAGCCAGATAGATGAGAGGCAAAGAATCGTCGATTCTCAAAACCGCCTGGCGGATTCTAGTTAGACTGGCTCTGATCGTCCTCGGATTCGGCTTTTTGGTGGTTCTGCTGGCTAAATTAACCTGGTTTCTGGGCCAACAGGGGCAGAAAGCCGATATCCAGCATCTCGCTATAGCGATCGATACCAACCACCAGCGATTCGACGTGGCAGAAGTCTTCCCGTCGCAAATGAATTTGCTCTCACCTCAGGTTGACCTCTCACAGACCGATAACCGGATACATACCGTCAGTGAGTGGACAGGCGATAGAAACTTTCATCAGGCGCCGATGCTGGAAAACACCGACTTACCGACAGTAGCCGACCGGTTACCTCGAAACCCCCTGGTTATCCATCCACCTGACCAAAATGGCCCCTACGGGGGCACTTGGCAGCGTTACGGCACCAGCGCGCCGGATGTCGGTATCTTTCGCGATCGTCTGGCTTACGACGGGCTGGTTCGCTGGGGACCAATGGCACAGCAGATCCTGCCCAATCTGGCTGTTAGATGGGAAATTACCGACCAGGGAAGAACCTATACCTTTTGGCTGCGAGAGGGAGTCCGTTGGTCTGACGGTACTCTGTTTAGTGTCGATGATATCCTGTTCTGGTACAATCACGTGATCAAAAATCCAGACCTGACACCGACGATTCCACGCGAATATCNACGAGATGGTGTGCCGATGGAGGTGGAGAAAATCGATGACACCACCGTTCGCTTTCGTTTTGCCGGTCCTTACGGGCTCTTTCTGAATGTAATGGCGTCCGGTCGAAGCTATCCGATGGTTGAATATCCAGCGCACTACCTCAAACAGTTTCACCCTGACTTCACCGACGAAGATCAACTGTTGAAAATGGCTAGGAAAAAGTCGCTCGATTTCTGGTACCAGCTTTTTGAGGATCGGGCCGATTGGCAGAACACCGAGATTCCACGCCTCTGGCCGTGGCTGGTTAAGGTGCCACCACCGGCTAATGCGATCGTTTTCAGGCGAAATCCATACTACTGGAAAGTCGATGGCGACGGAAATCAGCTTCCTTATGTCGACCGGATGACCTTTGAAATTTACGACACCAAGATCATCAATATGAAGGCTATGAATGGCGAAGTTGGGATGCAGGGCCGGCATTTACAGTTCGACAACTATCCGAAATTTAAGCTCAACAGCCAGGAGAGAGGATACAGCGTTCGCCTGTGGATCAGCAGTGGTGGCGGTACGGCCCTGGCTCTCAACCTCAACCATAAAGATCCGGTTTTAGGTCAGATCTTTGCCGACCGACGCTTTAGGATCGCGCTATCCCATGCCATCGACCGTCAGCAACTGAACGAAATCGCCTTTTTTGGTATTGGCCAACCGTGCCAGGTTTCACCTCTCCCCATCTCCCCCTTTTACTCTGAGTCTTACGAAAGCGCCTATACGACCTATGATCCAGCTCAGGCCAATCGGTTGTTGGATCAGATGGGCCTATTCCGGCGCAACAAAGACGGCATCCGCTTGAGGCCGGACGGCAAACCGATCCATCTGCGCATTGAACTGGCGTCGGTCTTTTTCAATATTCCCATGTTCCAGTTGGTCGCCCAACAGTGGAGTGCCGTCGGAATAAAAACGGAACTCAAGCTGGAAGCGAGGCAACTCTTTTCCACCCGAAGGTCGGCTCTGCTTTACGATGTGGGGGTCTGGGGATCGGCGGACGAGTTGATGCCGCTTATCGACCCAAAGTGGTTCTTCCCTTGTGGCAACGGATCGTTACAAGGCATCGGTTATGCCAGATGGTTTCTATCCAACGGGAAACAGGGCGTCACGCCACCGGAGAAAATGCAGCGGTGCATGTCCTTATATCGGCAGATCGAGAAGACACCGGACCCTCAAGAACAGGTGCGGCTATTCCAGCGGATTATCGAACTGAATCGGGAAANTTTATGGGTGATCGGCACCGTTAGCCGGGTACCCTCCCTGTTTGTGGTCAAGGATACATTTCGGAACGTACCGCAAATTGCCGTAGCGGGCTGGCTTTTCAGGACACCGGGGAGTACGGCACCGGAATGTTACGCTATTGATGAAGGTACTGGCAACCGGAAAAGGAGGTGATGTTAATGGGAAGAGTACGCCATCAGATCGAGCGAATCAGACTGAGGAAGGATAGAAATCTCGACCTGTTTTATCTCTCAGATGCCGTCAAGTAAAACCGACGGTACGACGGCTACCAATAAAATCGGTTATCTCTAATTCAGCCGACATCAAAAACATCAGCAACAACTGGAAGGTGCGTATGTGTTTCATAACCTTCCGTAGATTTCTTGGAACCTTTTTTCTACTAAGAATATTCTTGTGGTGTATAATCTCAAATTTCAAACAGGATCTTAGTTAATTTCACCCAACCCCCGCCTATCCTTTGTAGTCTGCATTACCAAGACTGAAAATTCGGCTCTAGAGGCTTCGTTACGACCTACTTTTTGAGTTGCTACTAGCTTGGAGTAAGCTAGTAAAAACTCCTTGATGCCCTTTGCTTAGCTAGTTCAGTCCGCCATACTTCAGGTGGAAATTGGACTGGATCTGGCAACCAACTGTCTAGCTCCTGTTGGTAAGAGCTGGGAAAAGCGGATTCTTTAGCCGCTTGGACAATCCATTCCTGGTAATCCAGGTAGGGCAGGTTCTTACGGTCAGCAAAAGCTTGCTGATAAGCCAAAATGTAGACCAAGCAGGAATAAAACTCATGTTCCACTTTAACTTCGATCATCTCTTTTCGGTATATCCCTTTGTCCACACCTTCATATTGGTCAAGGGTGACCTCACAGGCTGGTGTCAACTGCCAAATAAGCCCCCACACATTGGCATCCGTTTCTGTTAAGATAGTAGCAAATCCGCTGGCATCTATCTTGTAGCGGTAGTCGGTTAGCATAGCTGGAGATACGAAGGTGGAATTGGGGCAACGGTCTGCCATTTGTAATCGATCCATGTTAGAACCGTAGGCGAAGTAGAGTCTATTTTTCATTTGACAAGGCGGTCGTTGGCTCAATTGAAATTCACTAAAAATTAATAATAGCATAGCCCATCCTTAATCGGCGGGGCAATCTGAACCTCATTTGACCACCGCAGAAAGCAATACGCTCGGGCACTCCTACTCCTACTGTAGTTGAGGGCAAAAGCTATAGGAACACACCAGATTAGACATATTGCAACGGGCACTTGGATTCCTCATTACTCATTTGTGATGGAACTTCAACCATTCGGTTGCAAAATAATCAACCCCTGGTGACAGTGTGGGTGATAGGTTGCAGGAAGAACACCTCCACTGACGATCTTCGATCGTCATCTTCCCCTTAATCAGGGGGAGAATATCCATAGAACAGAAGAAGGTTTTCCTTATTAGATCTTACTCTCGTAAGCACTTGGTTGGATGGAGGCCTCTTCTGGAAAAGGGCAAAATCCTCTTCCTCGACGGATCTGCGCACAAGTGTCTTGCTAGATGTACCTGGCAAAGCCCGCTTCCGTTTTTTAGCCCAGCTATTTGATGTTCCACCAGCAACTACCTACACCAGGCACATCCAACCGTAGAATCGTTGGGTGAAACGATGATAGAGGAAAAGATTACAGAGATTAAATTTGATCAGAGGTGGCATTTTTGGCGATCAAAAAAACAAGAGTGGGATCCTCAATGCCTTAGACCGTTATACAGGGAAAATCTATGGCCTTGGTTGTGCCTAGCTGTAATGCGGCAACGTCAGGAAAATGTACTACCAACTATCACCACGGAAAGAGTGTGTCTTTTACATAGATGACTGGAAAGGTTACGGCGAGGTTTGTTTAAAAGAGCGGCACATCAGAGGGAAAAACACACAATTTGCATGGAACAAAACAACCCCAACACCAGACTCCGACTTGGAAGCATGGCTGGCAGAAGCAAAATAGTCAGTAGATCTGAAGAAATGATTTCTCTATCGATGGCTCGGTGGTAAGCACGGACAAAGGCGAAGTTTTTTCAAGATTATCAAACAAAATTTACATCTATACTATAAACTCGGGTTTAGAAAAATTGGGACAATCTAGCCCTTGAACAAAATCGCCCCTTGGTAGAAACTTGTAGTTTATGAGAAAACAAGCGACTACCCAAGAGAACATCAACGAACTAATCGGGTTCCGTCAAACCATTTAAGAGTACGGAATGCTGCGCTTTTCGATGTGTTGGATGCCTTGTTGTCGATAGGTAGCACTTCTTCACTTGCCATGTTAAGTCAGTCGGAGCGGTCCCAGCGCAAGTGGCCCAGTTTGTACCCTGGTGTGGAAGACGGCCAACTGGACAGTGCTTGGCTTAGAGAGTGCTGGGAAGACAAGTCCCATCTGTTGCATTTGTACCTTTCCACTGGATAGCTCTGCCTGGCAAAAGCCAGGGGCCAAAAGATTGGAAGATCGACAACAATATATCTATCAAGCCAGTATGGATGTGAATGGGGGCACCGTCACCATCGGCTATCCCCATTCGCGGCTAGAGTGGTGTGCAGAGCCGCATTCCAGTTGGTCTTTGTCAGTGGGCATGCGGCCGTGCCAAGTACACAAACGGCGCAGGACACCGATGCTAAACAGATCAGAACTCTATCTGAAAGCCCAACTGCCTATCGGGAAGCGTTGGACATTGTGGCCGCCGATGGAAAGGATGGNAATCCTGGCTTTTTTCGGGCAGTTAAGGTCTTGCGCTGTGGGATGNTAGCACGGTTAAATCGTGACCGCTGGCCTTCAAAGAAGCGGAGACCTGGAGAGCCCNTAATGAAGTGATCGAGTTGGAAGATGGCCACTTTGGGCCAGTGCTGCTGTCCAGGTCTGCATGAAAAGAAAGGACGCGATGTGCCTGATGAGGTAGTGAGAGCCAGTGTNCATCTGGGAGGCNANCAACGACCTCAGTCCCTGTGGGAGGACCGGGCTGGCTTCGCCTTCTATCCTTGCTCAGATCGACCTCAAGGCAGAAACCGTTTGGCCCGCTTACGTCACCGGTTGGACGGTGAAAGCCGGCATCCACCTCCGCAAAGCCCCCTTGAGTTGGACNCGGTCCCGNTTCCAACTCAAAGCAGCCTTTGATCNGTGGACGGAACTGACAGCCATGCTACCGGGNACATCTTCCTGGCAGTACGATCGTTGAAGATGTGCCGCGGCCTTGGCAGAAGCCACAACAGGGTTTGAGCCCGCAGCGCGTGCAGCAAANCCTGAAACCGATTTTGGTGCTGATTGGCAGCCCATCACNACCAGCCAAAGCCGGCGGAAAATGGCCGGGATGGCCAAAAGGCCAACGTAGACCCCTAAAAGTACGCTATCCGGTGGTCAAAAAGCATCCAACGGCGGCCAAAGCGGCTTAGAACTCGATTGATAAGGTACTAAACCTCATCCTCACACAAGGTCGGGTTTGCTACTTTTGTCTAANCACGAGATAAAAAGTGTTGAGGCTAATTTCGTCCATAAAACTCTAATCNTCATTGGTGACGACGTGGAAGTATATAGACACGATGGCTCCCTACTACCGATTGGTCGAGCGTCATCGTCTGGTGGTAGCCGCCCCCTAGGNGCACTCGTCTCACNTCGTTATTCATGAATTGATTCCCGGATGGAACATTACNGAGGNACACCGAGGTTATCGAACCGAATCGGATATCGCATTTAGAGATGTCGATCCAGATGAACATGCGGTGCTAGCAATGGAAAAGAGGTTGTGTTTTAATTTCATTGGTGTTCTAACTTCGGGAAACCCTCGTCAGGTATAGACCAGAATCGGTAAAACTACCGACTGGACAAAGTGTCTCATCACTGAATTAGTAGTCGATTATACAGATCGACAGAAACGTTGTCAATCGGTGGGAGTACGACAGAAAATAGTGCATGCATTATGNCGTCGTCTGTAAATTGACGCGGTTTTTGAATCGTTGATATACTAGATGTTGGTGTACTGGAACAGCGCTAGTACTTACTTCTGCCCGGTACACCTTAACTATCAAATAGATTTCATACTAAAGTAGAGTTAAAATGAGAAAACCCCCGAATATTTTGTTTTTGATGAGTGACGAACATCGAGCCGACGTTACCGGCTACGAAGGGGATGCGGTAATCCGTACCCCAACGCTAGACTGGCTAGCTGAGACCAGTACTGTCTTTCGCAACGCCTATACACCGTCACCAATATGTGTCCCGGGAAGGCAATGTCTGATGTCGGGGCAGTTGCCGAAAACCGCTGGTTGCGAAGGGTGGATTGATTTACCGCCCAATCAGATAACCTTTGCCCGGCAACTGTCCCGCTACGCTTATGAAACCGTCGCCTGCGGCAAACTCCACCACCAGGGTCAGGACCAGATGCAGGGTTGGACACAGCGTCCGTCCGGAGATATACATGTTAGCAGCAACCATATTNCCGACCGTTCGGAGTCAGANTTCCAACNGCATACTCGTCCCTTCTCAGGTTTCAAATGGTCCGACGCTAAAGAGGTCAAGCGGGCTGGCGTTGGCCTGTCGCCTTGTGTCACCCGTGACCGACTCTGGACCGATAGTGCACTGCACTTCATCGACGATTTCTTTAACAGCGCTTACTACGACCGGGAACAAGGGCAGAAGCCGTTACTGCTGAAGGTCAGTTTACTGCAACCCCACTATCCCTATCAGACTGATCACGATAAGTTTACCTATTATCTGAATCGGGTCGAGCCACACCTAGAGCAGGCTACATTCCCCCACCCCTTTCTCAGCCAACGTCAGGTGTGCCCCGGAACCGATGTGTCGGAAAGAGAAATCAGGCGAGCGGTCGCCGCTTATTACGGTATGATCGAGACAATTGACAGCTATTATGGAGAGGTCCTGGATGCTTTAAGGCACGCAGGGCAAAATCTGGACGAGTGGGTTATTATCTACACTTCAGATCATGGTGAGATGTTGGGCGAACACGGTATTTGGGAGAAGCAGAAGTTTTTTGAAGCTAGCGCTCGTGTGCCGTTGATCATCCGCTACCCAGACCGTTTCAAGCCCCAAACCGTCGATCAGAATGTCAACCTTTGTGACCTGTTTGCCACACTATGCGATTTGGCCAGTATCCCTTGTCCTAACGGGCTGGATAGCCGCTCCCTGCTTCCCTTGATGGAGGGACATACGGAAAACTGGACAAACGAAACTGTGTCCCAATTCGGAACAACCAACTTGATGATCAAGCAGGACCAACTTAAATACCAGTATTACGGTACCAATGGACCGGAAGTCCTATTCGATCTACACCGGGATCCATCTGAGAACCAAAATTTTATTGACGATCCGGATTATACGGAGTCNGTTAACCGGTTTCGTCAACGGTTACNCCAACTCGGACACGGCCCGAACGCCGACCCAAACTATGTCAATGCCGGATATAAGAGTGGGGGCNACGCGTAAGCCAGCCATCTACTTGCCGCCCAAGGTCTTCTATGGAAGCTGCAAATGTGGAAAGGTTTCAATCATGCCGGTTGATTTCATGGTTTCCTCGACATCGTCCAGTTCCAACGGAGCTAGCCGGGTAAGGTTCTCGATGCCGTTCTCCGTTACCACGACAGTATCTTCAACCCGAATATAGAGTCTTTCTTCCGGTATCCAGATCATCGGGTCGATTGAGAAAACCAGACCCNGCTCAAGCGGTAGTTCCCGGTAATTACCATGATCGTGAACCTCCATACCGACACAGTGTGAAAGGTGTCCTCGAAATTCCAAAGCTCCCCGTGCTGCTTTTTCGTAATACGNTTTGGCAAAGGTCATCTGATTAATCACGGATTCCATTTCGGCTGCGGTTTGATCCATGATCCCCGTTGCCATTTCGCCAGGCTGAATCCGTTTCAGCAGAGCTTTGTGGTACTCGACGATGAAACCGTAGAGCAGACGCTGATCAGAGGTNAAAGTGCCGTTGACCGGCCACATCCGACCGATATCGCTAGTGTAGTAAGCGTAGTCAGGCGCATAGTCCATCAGGATCAAGTCACCATCGGTCAACTGGCTGTTATTGCGGGAGTAGTGACCGTACCAGGCATTNGAACCGCTGGCAATAATGGCTGGGTAACCGCCGCCTCGGGCGCCGTTGAGGCGAAAAACGTAGTCGGCAATGGCCCCGAGTTGATACTCCATCAAGCCGGCCCTAGTCGATTTCATAGCTTCTGTGACCGCCATCGATGTCAGCTGACCCGCAATTCTCATGACTTCTATTTCGGCCGCGCTCTTGATCCGGCGCATGGAACGGAGGAAAGGTAAAAGCGGGCGTATCTCGGCGTCGGGGCAGATTTCTTCCATGTCCGGTTGATCGGTATAAACCACCTTTACAGTAGCTAAATCCCCTGCCAGGTCTGATAATTGGCGTACCCGGCTCACACCGGTTAGTTCGGCCACTTGATCGGGGTGATCCACATTGAGTATGGGGCCTTCTGTTCGTTCCTGACCCGGGTCGTGAGCGGGGAGATAGAGGGTTGTTTCTGAAGCCCGAATCGTCAAACGGGCGTCCGGCACCTCTACACCGGACAGATAAAAGAGATTGTTGCTTTGGCGAAAGGATTCCAGCTCATGTTCCCTTTTCTTACCCGACANTAAGACCNCGGCCTGAGTCTCGACCTGATCGGTGAGATGTTGCCGCCGNCGGGCGAATTCATTTGAGGGAAAGTGGGTCTGAAAGAGTGCTATCGGTTCTATGGTCATGTTGGATATACTCCACTTCTTTGGTCCGGTTACGAGTTTACCATAAAATGCCCTCACCTGTTGTCATCCAAGACCCTTTATNTACTTCAGATTGCTCGGTAGAGTGTTGCGTCGATGACCATCTGTATTATACAATGATCGGCTACTAGGCCGCTTTGTCTTCAGGTAACTCAGTAAAAGAGAATATGAGACCGGAATAAAAGAGATCGCATAAGAAACTTGTGTGCTCTTATAACCGCCTTTGCTACCACTAATAGTAGCATCAGCGAGGATTATCATATCAGTCCCACCCTTCGGCTAGAAGAGACACAACTTATTCCACAGGTCGGTTAAGGAACCGAGATCTACTACAACCACGGAGACCCTTTGCCCCACATCGACTTCAAAAAGGTTAAATGGGATCGGGTTATTGAGAAGAAACATCAAGCCGTCGTTCTGGAAAATGAGTTCGTCACGATAACCGGATTGCCGAAGATGGGGGCTACTCGATGATTTGTCGCCCGATAGGCCATGAGACGCTGTAGCAAAGCGATATCGTTCGCCCCGGTGGCGCTAATAATGAAACCGGTTGGTGGCTCTGGATCAGTGCTTTCAAAAATATACGCCACCTAAAGACGAACACAGTACCCGTTGGGCCTTAAAATGGGGTTACGAAATCCTGACAGATACGGAAGCCTGCAAGACCTTACGGAGGCAATTAAAGAACCCACCTCTGGTCTTTACATCGGGTTGATTTGAGCCAGGGTGCTAAAGTTCCGCCCTGAAAACGACATCCGTATCTGGATACCCAACGGGAGAAACCGTTAACTTCGCCCACGGGATCAACCCAATGTGAGCACCAGGAGGATATAATCAGCTAACCGATCATACGNAGTATATAATCCCGACCAATCAGCTNCTGGGCGANGAGCGGTGGCAGAAAATTTGGGCCCCAGCCCNCAGNCCNGGATTGAGAACCCGCTCCGCTATATTCGTAATTGGCCAAAATGGGCGACCTGATGGCGGAGGGCCTGGATGATGATTTCTATGGGGTATACACGCACGAGGAAGAAGAGGGCATCGTTCGTGTTTGGCCCCTCTGCTCAGTCCCGGTGCTGATATGTGGACTTACGGCTTCAATCCGGAAGATATTCCCATGGGATACGGAAAACCGAACAAAGGAGTTATGTCGAAAGCTGGGACAGTACGGTCAAGTATTTTCCCGATCAGACAGCGCTATTATTACCGGGTGATGCCATCGGCTGGAGTGAATAGATTTATCCGTTTCAGCAGAAGAAAGGTCTCAGTATCGCCACTGAACGCGTCGCACTGCATCATCAGCGGATAACCGGCGGATTACCAGTTTTTATTTGTTCTTCCGCCCCAATTGATTCNGNCCAACTAGAGTTGCCGATTGGCAACCGAACCCTTAGTTCTGAAGTCTTCGTCCATCACCTGATGCTCCTTACCAGACGGCGATCGCATGGACAGAGCTCCCAGCCGACGATGATGTTTTGCCGATCCTGAACGGTGGGGAAGAAGAAATTATGCGTGTGCGACCATAATATAAATAACGGAAGCTCTAAATGACAAACAACGATAGCAGATTAGTGAAGTTGATTTCCATAATCAGGGGTCTTGTCTTTCTCCTGATTTTATGCTTAATCAGTATGTCGGTTATCCTGTTTATCACTAGTCGAGGGACAGATCGTGATTACGCTATCGACTATACCCTTCCCGCTGCCGATAAATGGGCGGACATCGGCCTGTTGGAGGTCGGCGTTGGTATTCGCGATATTACGCCCCCGATGGAGAACTACGATACATGGACCGATATTGACGGTAACGGCGCTTTTGATCCGCAGATCGATCAATATGTGGACCGTAACGGTAATGGCACTTTCGACTTCATCTGGCTAGCTGGATTCGGTCAACAACGTCCTGCTCAGGGGGTAAACGATCAACTATGGTCTCGGGCCATTGCTTTCCGTAATAATGGCGTCACAATCGCCTTAGTGAGTATCGACAGCATCGGAATTACGTATGATCGGTATATCCCGATACGACGAATGGTAGAGGGCGAACGGTCCGATATTACTCATATCACCTTTGCCGCTACGCATACGCACAATGCGCCGGACACGATTGGCCTCTGGAGTTATCGCCTCCTCTTCGGCTCTCAGTTTGACGATGAATACATTGCTTTCCTACAGCAGCAGATCTACGCTTCGATTATTGAAGCAGTCGCCAACCTCGTACCAGCCGATACTATCCTAGCCCAGGCCTGTGTTCCGCAGGAAAACTTTAGCCGTGACTCGCGTCCGCCGATCGTGGTCGATCACCAGTTACCGCTCGCCTGGTTCAAAAATAGGTCGACAGGCGAAACCATCGCTACTCTGGCCTCCTGGGGGATGCATCCGGAAGGATTCGGCAGCAAAAATCTACTGATTTCCTCTGACTTCGTCCACTACTACCGGCAGGCAATGGAAAACGGCTTGTCGGGTGAGAACGGATTTGAAGGGTTCGGCGGTAAAGCTGTCTTCTTTACCGGGCCGGCCGGTGGTTTAATGACCCAACTCGGTCTTGCGATTATGGATCGGTTCGGGCAAACTCACGCTCATAACGGTCGAGAGAAATCACGGGCACAGGGCGAAAACCTGGCTCTCCTGGCTGCCGGGGCATTGCGCGATACCGACACAAGCAACCGATTGAAAATGAAACGCCAACAGGTAGCTGTTTCGGCCAAAACCTTCTACTCGCCAGTCGGTTGGCCACTGAAAATTGCGGTTGGATTGGGAGCGGTGCACCCGGGTGTCTATGGCTTGCCTTTTAACACAAAAGTCCGTTCCGAAATAGATGCCATTCGCATCGGTGATATTGAAATTCTGACCACGCCAGGAGAGATTTTTCCTGAGATCATTGACGGAGGTATCGAAACACCGAAAGGAGCGGATATTGTCACCGAACCGGCCGAGATACCACCGCTACGTCAGTCGATGACCGGCGCAATCAATATGAATTTCAACTTGGGGATGGATGAGGTCGGCTATCTGGTACCCATATCCCAATGGGATCGCAANCGCCCCTATACCTACGACTACCAGGAAGCCCCTTACGGTGAAATCTATGTGGGTAACCCAGAGGTTTCACCGCTAGTTCATCAAACTAGCCTGGAGGTATTGCAGCGTCTACACCAGACATTGGCCTCTATCTTAAACCGGTAAAGAGATCCTGGTTCTTATGCCGGTTCGCCTCATATGCCTTTGATGCAGACCCAACCTGCCGGAAGTATTGCATTTTACGTGACCTGGCTATTTGTCTCTTGGGCACTATACCTGTCTGAGCCACACAATCTCAAACATGAAATAATATCAGCGCGTTGCCAATTTTGCCTCATGTATTGATAGCGTTTTTGAGTTCCTCTTGTCGGAGNAGTATTCCCAACTTGTCCATTACAATCTCACCTGATTTCCTCAACCGGTTCTTACATGTCGTGAAAAGTTTCAATTAGTTTGAAGCCAATAGTTTTCCAATAAATTTCTCCGGCAGGAATCACCCAGCTCGGACAAACCGTGAAACTTTGACAAAATTAAGGTGAATTGATAGAATGATATCATGTCAAATATCCGCTTAACAGAAAACACTAATTTAACGGGAACATCAATTGAGCTACTTCGTCCAGTTGTTGGCCACAATGTTCGGCATGCGGTCTTGGATTTCGATGGAACCATTTCTCTGATCCGGGATGGTTGGCAGAACGTAATGGTGCCGATGATGGTCGAGGTTCTAGCCGAGACACCCACCACGGAGAATGATGCACGGCTAGAAGAAATCGTAGTCGAGTTTGTGGATCGGTTGACGGGCAAGCAGACGATCTACCAGATGATGCAGTTGGCAGAAGAGGTCGAAAAACGGGGCGGAACTGCATCGAATCCCCTAGACTATAAAGATCTGTACAACCGTCGGTTACTGCCGGATGTTGAACAACGAATTGCTCAATTAACTGATGGTACCCTGGAGGCCGAGTCACTTCGAGTTCCTGGGTCGCTGGATCTACTGCAAAGATTACGACAACGTGATGTTCACCTTTACTTAGCGAGCGGAACTGACATTGAATTTGTCCGACATGAAGCCAAATTACTAGGCGTAGCAGGCCACTTTGACGGCGGGATTTTCGGCGCTTTACGTGAGTACGCTAAGTTCTCCAAAGCGATGGTCATCCAGAAGATCCTGAGCGATTTTAACCTGGCTGGTAACCAGTTGCTGATCATTGGTGATGGCTATGTGGAAATCGAAAACGCCAAGAGTGTATCTGCTGTCGCCGTTGGGGTAGCCTCCAAAGAAAATAACCGTTATCAAATGAACGCTAATAAGCGTGAGCGGCTGATTCGGGCCGGGGCCGATATCATTATCGAAGATTACACTGAAGTGGATGTACTNTTAAACTATTTATTTGAAAAATAATAACTCAAAAATCAAAGAAACAGCTAAGAGGGAATCGCATGAGCCAAAATAAACAACCCAATATCGTACTGATTTTGAACGACGACATGGGGTTCTCCGACCTCGGTTGCTACGGTGGNGAAATTCACAGTCCGAATCTGGATCGATTGGCCTACGACGGCTTGCGATTCACCCANTTTTACAATACCGCCCGCTGTTGTCCGTCGCGGGCATCGCTCTTGACCGGCCTGCATCCGCATCAGACTGGGGTCGGGCACATGATGTCCGACGACGGTTTGGAGGGTTATCGAGGGGATCTGAACCAAGAATGTGTCACCATTGCCGACATCGCCAGGTCGGCGGGCTACAGTACTTATATGAGTGGCAAATGGCATATCAGTCGCCATATTGAGCCAGATGGGCCAAAGCACAGNTGGCCGCTTCAACGGGGTTTTGATGAGTTNTANGGCATCATTACTGGAGCNGCTAACTTTTGGAAACCCCGCACTNTAACCTGTAACAACGAACAATTGGATTTAGAAGAGCTACCCGAGGGCTACTTCTTGACGGATGCTATTAGCGACCACGCTGTCGATTACATCCAGCAACACCACCAAACAAAGCCTGATACGCCCTTCTTTACCTACGTGGCCTACACCGCGCCACACTGGCCACTTCACGCCCATCAAGAGGACATTGATAAATATACGGGTCGGTTTGACCGTGGCTGGGATATACTGCGTGAACAACGGCTACAGCGAATGCAACAAATGGGTCTGATTGATCCCAGTTGGCTACTCAGTGACCGNGATCAATCACAACCTCCGTGGGAGGCGGCCGAGTTTAAGGAGTGGAATCGGCGGCGGATGGAGGTCTATGCGGCACAAATTGATCGAATGGATCAGGGCATCGGACAGATCATTAAGGCGTTGGAAGAGGCGGGTCAACTGGATAATACCTTGATTATGTTCCTGGCTGATAATGGCGGTTGCGCCGAAGAGTTGGGTGGACCTCCCGCGCTGGGGAAAGCTCGATTGCTAGAGGCAAATACCGATATTGCCACCTCCTTGACCAGCGATGGTCAACCTGTTTATCACGGCAATGATCCCAACATTATGCCCGGACCAGAAACGACCTATCAGAGCTACGGTATACCGTGGGCTAATCTGTCCAATACCCCCTTCCGTGAGTACAAACATTGGGTGCATGAAGGTGGCATCAGTACCCCATTAATCGTGCACTGGCCTGATGGAATCAAAGCTAGCGGGGAAGTCCGCCATCAATCAAGCCAACTACCTGATATTATGGCCACCTGTCTGGAAGTGGCATCTGCTGAGTACCCAATCGAACATGATGACGATCAAATCTTACCCTTAGAAGGCGACAGCTTGGTCCCGATTTTTTCCAATCAAGATAATGGGAAAGAGGCNCTCTATTGGGAACATGAAGGCAATTGTGCCGTTCGGCAAGGAAAATGGAAGCTGGTAACCAGGTATCCGAAAGATTGGGAGCTCTATGATATCGAAGCTGATCGAACTGAATTGAATGACCTTTCTAACCAATACCCAGATGTGGTAGCCGAACTGTCGGGGTTGTATCAGGCCTGGGCCAACCGTTGCGGCGTTGAGCCTTGGAACCAGATTATAGAAGGACGAAAGGAAAGAAGAAATAAATCTACTTAACGTGAATGTGAATAGGAGAGTTTGAATAAACTCTCAAATGTTTCATCCCTCGACTTCATTCGTGGGAGTGTATGTCAATACTACGTTTATTCTGAACTATGTTTGTTCAGATGGTTACGGCGGGATTGGCAGCGCGGTCGTTGAATATAAGCGGTATTTCAAACACCCAATAAAGTTTCCAATAAATTAAAGTACAGAATGTTTTAAGATAAAGCCTGATGCCAACATCCGGCTTCATCGTCATCACTAAAGGGGTATTACCAGATGCAAATTAGACCCAATCGAGTAAAACAGAAATTGGCCGCAGGTGAAAGTGCCTACGTCGTCAGCGGTTTCACTCACCCTGACGACATCGATGCCTTTGGACCTGTCAGCTTTGATGGGATATGGTTGGAGGGGGAACACGGCCCGGTCGATGCGGCCGAGTTAGGCAATCTGACACGAGCATGTGATATCTGGGGTATGACCTCAGTGGTTCGGATCAACCGTAACGATCAGGGATTGATTTATCACACCTTGGATCGGGGGGCTCAAGGCATTGTCGTTCCACACGTTAATACCAAGGAAGAAGCTGAAAACCTAGTCGCTGGCGGTAAATTCGCGCCTATCGGAAGTCGAGGCATGTTCACCAGTCGACAGGGATACGATGTGCCCGATTATTTCGAGGTTGCCAACAACGAAACGCTTTTAATCGTCCTGATCGAAGACATCGTTGCCGTCAACAACCTGGATCAGATCCTGACAGTCGACCATATTGACGTGTTTTTTGTCGCGCCTTCCGATCTGGCGACTTCGATGGGATATATTGGGAATCTGCAACATTCGGACGTTCAGAGAACGATCGACAATGCGCTGACTCGTATTCAAGACGCCGGACGTATTGCCGGCACACTGGCTAACAACGAAAACGTGACCAGGTATGCTGAAGTAGGTGTTCGATTTTTCTTAACAGGTATCGGGGCCTGGTTGACTGCAGGCGCCAGCGAATTCGTCAANCGTGCCGAAGCCGGGAAACTATCTGAATAGAGTGTGGCTGGCGTTAGCTCAGTCGAAGACAGGATTCTCCTGTGTACGCCGATACAGATCTTGCCACTCCTGGGAGCCATCGTTGAACCGAACTTCTAAACGAGTGCCTTCGGCTTGAGCTGGGCCGTGCCCTTCGTTGAAGTAACCCAGGCCCTGTCCGGCCATATGCAAGCATTTTCCATCCGAATAAACAACAGTATGAATAATTTCGGGTCGAGGATGGATATAGAGTTCACCTTTTCGCTGAAATTCCTGTAAGGTTTTCGAGGGGAGACGATACTTGTCTACGGCCTCTTCGTCGACCTCAACCCCTAATCCTGGGGCGTCCGGCGCTGTGTGCGTGCCGTTGGTCACGACAATCGGTTGTTTTAACAGGTGGTGGCTGTAGAGGTTGACACAGGTAATTGCCGGCCAGGTGGCGTGGGTGAGGACTGCCCCAAGATGGGCAGCCCAGGTTGTGGTTAGACCGTTGCCCACCAGTTGCAACCAGAAAGGTTTTTTGGCCTCGGCACTGAGCAAGCCCTGCCGGATAACAGTGGNTTTTCCACCACCAATGACATAGCCGTCACAGACTTCGTTTTTGATACCGGTCAGGTAATCGGGAGAACCGAAGTGCATGGCAATCGGTCGATCGATGGCTTGGCGAATCTGCTGATTCCCGTGGATGTCACTTTGTGGGATTGGCGATTCAAACATGGCCACATTGTCGTACTCCGATAGCTTGGACAAGACAGGGATCGCTGTTTCAGCATCTCTAAGGGAACCATTTGGATCAAGGTCNAGCTTAAAGTCTGCTGGGACCAGCTCAGCAATAGTTTCAACCTGATGGACAATATCCCACCACGGACGCGGTTTATTTTTAAAACTGGTATATCCGTTTTCCACCGCCGAGCTAGCTTCCGCTGCCCAATTTCCCGGCGATGCGTCGATCGACCACCAGGAGATCGGAACACGGTCGCGAACCTTGCTTCCCAATAGCTTGTAGACCGGCACATCCAGAATTTTACCCACCACATCGAACAAGGCCATCTGCAAACCTGCCCCCAACGAATCGTCGTTCATCAACTCAGCCGGAGGGGTGCCAATCACCCGGTCGACGCTTTCGTCGGTCACCCGGCCATAGGTATAGTGAATGACAGTTTCACCCCAGCCTACATGGCCGGTATCGGTCGTTACCCGACACAACTCCAGGATCGACCAATTGTAGACAGTGGATACACTCTGAGTAGTAATCTCCTGCTGGCGTGGCGTGAATGGAACATCGACCACAATCCGTTCAACATCTATTACTTTCATTCTTATCTCCTTTGCTTTNATGTCAATAGCAGGNCNAGTTAAAAGTGCCAGGGAAAAGTNCCAACGTTAAAAGCATAGTCTAGGCCAAAAGATATTGATCGAGTTTCTCCTGATCAAAAGCAATACCGTGTCCCGGTCTGTCAGGTGGCGAAAAATGCCCGTCTTTGAGCGTAAGGGTGTCCGACAATACTGGGTCCAAAGAAGGAATATATTCTACAAATAGAGAGTGTGGAACGGCTGCTGCCAAATGGACGTGCAGATCCATCAAAAAGTGTGGGGAAATGGAAAGCCCAAAGCATTCGGCCATGTGGGCAATCTTGATCCATTCTGTTATACCACCACACCTAACGGCATCCGCCTGGAGAATATCAACCGCCCCTTGAGAAATGTACTCCTGAAAAACAAACTTGTTGTAGAGTGTTTCACCAACTGCAATCGGGATGGTCGTTTTTGATTTTAACTCGACATGACTATCGACATCGTCTGCCTCAATCGGTTCTTCGAACCAGAAGATGCCCAACTCCTCGATCCGGGTAGCCAGTTGAATGGCTTCACGGGTGTTCCATTTCATGTTGGCATCGATCATCAGGAATGGTGCCTGGCCAATAGCAGAGCGAACCGAACGCAGTCGCGATACGTCTTCATATAGGTTGTCGCGGCCAACTTTAATTTTGACCCCCTTGAATCCCTGTTCAATGAATTCAACCGATTGACGGACCAATTCATTCTCGGTCAGGTGCAACCAACCACCATCAGTGTTATAAACCGGAACTCTGGACTTAGCCCCTCCCAACAATTGGTAGAGTGGCAGATCCGCGCGTTTGGCTTGTAGATCCCAGAGGGCAATGTCGATAGCCGCGATGCCCAACCCTACAATGCCACCCCGTCCTACCCAATGGGTATCCATCCACATCCGCTGCCAAATCCGATCGATATTATTCGGATCAGCATCCAAGATGATGGGGATCAGGTATTGGTCGATGATCTGCTTGATGGCTACGCCGCCTTTCCCGATGGTGTAAGAGAAACCGACTCCGATACGTCCATCTTCATCTTCAATCTCAACCAGAGGGAATTCCATCGATTCAAAGGTCTGGATAGCGTCCGTCCGCCTTACCTGAGGTGGAATATCATAGAGGGAACTGCGAACGGCTTTAATGGTCATAAGGTAAGTAATCCTCCTTAAATGAAGGTGATTGTAGATCCTGATTCCACTGCAATCTATGCGATGGGCCGCAATTCACCTAAATCTCAGGCGAAATCCAAAAGATGAGCTAAATTTTCACCTTTGACTTTTGAGATGTCGGTAGCCGAAAATCCGTCCATGTGTGCATCGACAATCTGATGATGACCACTACCCCAAATCATTCGATCCGGCCCAAAGACTTCAATTATTCTGGCCGTAAAGGATCGAGCGCTCAGGTACAGGGGAGTATCCTGAGCAAAGTGGTTTAATCCGGAAAGTTTCATATAAACCCGATCAAAATTGGCTAGGTCCAATATGTGTGCATATTCTAGCACATTGCCCATGTGAGGTTCAGCTAAATGGTCAATCAAGACAATCGATTCAGGGTATATCTCAAGCATTTCCAGGATCTGTAGGGCATAGTCGGGACCGATATGCAGCTCAATGATTAGCTTGAGTTCCAATGCTTTCTCCCATAGGTTACGAACACCTGTATCGGCAAAACTGTCCAAGTACATCTCCTTCCCTCGATGGGCGTGAAAACGCAAGGCCACAATCCGTGGTTGTTGTCTCACCAGGGCGATCAACTTTGAAGGCGCCTCAATATCTCGAGGATAAAAAAGGCAGGTCCCGCGGAATTTCTTCTTCTCTCTCTCCAAGCAGTCGAGAATCAATCGGTGGTCGTCCCCATAGGGTTCTGGATGTACCAAGACGGCTCGATCAATCCCTTCCTGTGCCATCCGATCCAGATAAACCTGCAAAGGATCCACGGGATGCCCTGAGAGATTTGGGCGGTAGGCAGCCTGAGGATGAAAGGGGTANCGTTGCAGGTCAGGACTGAAAATATGTGCATTCCATTCAATAATCATAACGTTTGTTCATCGGGTCGGCCAGTTCCAAACTAGCTTATCCAAAGGGTCCTGGCCTCGAACCTGCGTTTCACCTAACACTTTCTCCAGACAGACCAACTGGCTATGGTCAATTTTGGTCAATTGTTGGGACAAGGTGGTCGAATGGGTGACGACCCACACCTGTGAACTTTGGCTGACTTTCTGAATTAATCTGGCCAGCGGAGGCACCAGATCTGGGTGCAGGCTCGTCTCAGGCTCGTTTAGCACCATCAGCGCGGGAGGTCGAGGTGTTAGCAGCGCCGCCACCCACAAAAGATAGCGCAAAGTACCATCGGACAGTTCCGCCGATGATAGAGGCCTTAACAAACCATACTGTTTGAAGGCAACCTGGAATTGCCCTTGATCGAACTCAATCCACATTTCGGCGCCAGGGAAAGCATCCTCGATGGCCGAGGCTAAGGTTNCCGCATCACCAATCTCGATAATGGTCTGGAGTGCCGCCGCTAGGTCNCGACCATCATGATCCAATACCGGTGTGCGTGTACCGATCTGGGTTTGTCGTGCCGGGGCAAATTCGTCTGTGCGAAAACGGTCATAAAAACGCCAGGAACAGATAGTGCCTTTAAGCACGAGTACCTCAGGTGCTGAGGTGGGATCGGCCAACTGAGTAAGCATACTGTCATAGGGAGCCAATTTTCCCGACATCGTTTGCCAGGCGCCATTGTCATTGTGCACATGGACTAAAGGTCCGTGTCTGTCTACCAAGGCTGAAGCCGGTCGCCATTTTTCCCCGTGCCAAATGGCCTCACGCTTAATTTCGGGGTCGTGAGCAAAAGCGACTTGGGGTGGTGTAGGCAGCCCAAATTCCACTGAATAACTGAACTTATCAGAAGCAAAACCCAGCTTGATGTTTACNGGTTTTTGGCGAGGGCCACCTTGAACAGGCAGACGCCCCTCTTTAACATCCTTGGCAAAAGACTCAGGTCCAGCCCACACTGCGGANTTAATTCCCCCCTCGCGTGCTAACGAGGGAATCGCACTACCTATGGCGGTGTCGCTCAAGAGCCTGAGTGCACGATACAGATTCGATTTACCGCTACCGTTAGCTCCTGTAATGACCGTCAACTGAGCAAGCGGAAGAACAACTTCTCTTAAAGAGCGATAATTAGCTATGGCNAGGGTGTAGATCATCGTTTAGCTAACAACCCTGTTTGGAAAACGCGTNCAATAGTGCTTGATGTTGGCTAAATTGAATTTCGCCTTGATCCTCAAGCGATGTATCTCCTCAACGTTATCTGCTGAGTCCTCGATAAATGCCACCTTCATCCGTTCAGCAGTATGACCCCTGCTATCTAGCCAGTTTAACCAATAGCCAACTCTCAATTCTGATCGCTCAATCCATCGCATTCAGTTGATGATACNGCGCATTATCAAGCAACTCNGCNCCTGCCTCGGCATTGTTTGCCACCTGCGCAACCTTTGTCGCTCCCGGAATAACAACAGGATTGGATTGATGTGAAATCACATATCGAAGCGATGTCTCTACTAGCTTCGATTCGTCCCCAACGATGCCTCTGATTACCTCCAACCGATCCAGCATTTGCTCATAATCTGCCCGGTCAGACTTTCCTTCATTCCAATCTTCGCGCACCGTATCGGTAAATACACTATCACTGCCGTATTTACCGGATAAAACCCCTTTGGCCAGCGGTCCTCGCACCAGAATCCCCAGATTTTTCTGACTGCAATAATCGAGAAATTCATTCTCCGGTTCACGGTTAATCAACGAATAGTCTACCTCCACCACTGCACAGGCACCATTTGACATCTGATAGAAAGTTCTCAACACATCCAGACTATTTGTCGAGATACCGTATTCCCGCACAAAGCCTTCTTCACGCAGAGCTTCAAATCCCTCCACATACACCGTGGGGTCTTCGATATTGCCCTCGTGGCATAGCAACACATCGATGCGATCGGTTTTCATTCGCCCTAGGCAGGCGTGGCCGCACAACCGGATGGCGTCCACGNCTGTCTTAGGCACCCCTGCTCCGGTGCGCTTACCCCAATTTCCCACCTTACTGACGATAATCAACTGATCACGCCTTGAGGGGGTGATTGTCTGGCCGATGCGTAGCTCACTTGTCCCATTTGGAATGCCGTAGGATTCGGCCGCATCCAACAAATTGATACCATTGTCAATCGCTGCCAGCAAAATATCGGCGGCTGTCTGATCGCTAACCGGTCCCCACTGGTTGCCCAAATTCCATGTTCCCAATCCAACCGCGGACACATCCCAACCGGTTTTGCCAAATGTTCGATAAATCATAGTTNTCTCCTGGTTNTGTGATTCATAGCAAAGCNCAGAAAATTTAGTTGNCTCGAATTCAAAGGCGATCTCCATGCCTAATCGGTTTGATAGTCTTCGAATTATGGCCGGCTTACAAGTTCCTGATCGATCAGGTAGCAAAACGATAAATGCTCTATGCTACGGCCAGTTGAGTTGTGCGACAACCGGCAGGTGATCAGAGTGTACCCAGACGCCTTTTTGTTGTGGACCGTCGTGACGAAACCCTGGGTTTCTAATTACCCTTGCCCCCTGTAAATGTGATGCCAGCGAAGGGCTAACATAGATGTGATCGATGTAATGCCTGCGGATGCCCACCGTGTCCATTGTAGCTTGAATCCCACCACCCACGGTTTCCATTGCATTGACAAAGTTCATCTCTCCCAAATGTTGATGTACCTGCTCATCGACTTGGCTGTTGAAGTCTCCCAAGACAATCATATTTTCGGTGATGTTCTGGAGTTGTTTGACGCGTTGTTTCAACATGTCTGCTTCCTGTAGACGGAGATCCACATCGCTGGGGTGCAGATGGATGTCAACCGCCCAAAGCGTGGTATCGACCTCAACGGATAATAAGGCAGCCCCCGATGTGCGACTAAAGGAGGGCGTCGCTTGTGTGGGATCTGTATGACTGAAGATGCGTGATTCCAGGATGGGATATCGCGATAGGATGTGGCCCGGCCAGTTGATGGGCGACGGAAAGGTGGCCAAATAACAATCCATTTGATGGGCGATAGGCTGTATTGTGCGAACCGCGATGCCTTCCTGTAGGGCAAGTATGTCGCAGTTGAGTTCGGCGAACACCTGCGTGAAATGGGCAGTATTAGATTCATCACCGGGATTACCGATTTCAGCCGAAGATTCTTCGGGGGGATATCCCCTCAATCCGAGTACGTTATAGGTTCCAATTTGCATATGTGAACCTCCTCAATAAACGGTGTAAAAAGGGTTGATTTTCTGAAGTTAAATGGGAAGATTATCTTCTGCTGGTCGACTGGTGGCCAAAGTGCAACAAATAGTGTAAACTCCTTCTTCTCTACTATAGCAGGGCCTGCGGACGACGACAACTTCGACATTGGGATAGGGTTGATAACCTTGGAATGTTACCAACCTTACTGGGGCTGGCCCAACAATAGCCACCTTTACAGCAAGCAGTACCGTTTACAGATTTAGTCCCCCATTAGCATCCGCTCTTTTTGCCAGGCAGTTTGTAATACTTGAATTCAAGAGATTAAGCGTTTTTTTGTGACCGATGATGTCAGTTTTTACCCGAAACTAATTGCCACATTCCGCCACGGGGAAAGGTCTTCGCCATCATTCTACTCTAAATTTTCTGTGATGTCGATGATTTATCAATCCGGCGGCTGTCGTTCCAACACCTAATGTTCCAGGACCTACTGTCGAGAGTTCGGTGACCGGTATACTTGAGCACAGCGCAAGATGAGCGAAAGGATAACTGTTCATGCAGACCGTTTCTATACAAGAACGGCATTAGTGAGAAGATCCAGACAGTTTACTACTGCGTCCGGCTTCATATGGAAAAGGACAGAGCGCTCCTCAGAGCTTGACAGCGATTTAGATACTGTGATAGAATCAAGTTGTTTTGCTATTTTTAATGTAAAAGCAAGCAAGATTGAGAGGTTGGCATAACAAAATAACGTGAACTTGCTTGCGTTCTATTCTGACATTGAAATTGTGGCAGCAACAGGCTTCTCCCCATTTTTCGCATATGAACATTGGACACTGACTATTTAGTCAAAGCTTAAGGTAGATCTTATATGGTTAGCAGTAATTGGAGTAATTGGTGGTCGTCGGCCAGAGGGCGGGTACTTGTATTTTTATGCTTAATCGCAACGTTTGGTCTAAACATCTTAGCACAAGAAGATTTATCTTTAAGTTTATCTGAGGTCGCAGTTAAGATCCGCGAAGAGGTCAATATTGGAAATATTCGCAAGGATATTGCGCGCCTCTCCAGTTTGTCCACTAGGGTGACCGGCTATCCGCAAGCTGCCAGTGCCAGTAAATACGTTTTTGACCGATTTGTCGAAATAGGTTTGGAAGAGGTAGAAAGTCGTGATTTCCTGACCACAGTTCCGATAGATCATAATAATAGCCAACTGAAAGTAGTTGGCACTGATACCATTTTCAAACTCTCTCCCCTCTGGCCCAATTTGGTTCGAACCTCTCTACTGAATAACGGTATTAAACACCGTGTTACGTCCGGGGAAACACTAACTGCAGTCGCTGAATCCTACCAGATGGATCTACAATCGATTATTGATAGTAATCCTCATCTGCAAAGGATAAAGGGGAACAATCCTACAATAGTAGAAGGGGATGAAATTTTTATTCCGACGGGTGGGCTGACGGTTCCAATTATTTACGCCGCCTCCTGTGACCTGAAACAATTTAACGGCAAAGATGTAGGTGGATTTTGGTATAGAGTTGTAGCGGCAGATACAATCGCACAGGTAGCTCGCCGTTTCCGGGTTGGCGTAGCCAGTATTACCGACGATGTTTTAAATCAACATCTGCAGAAAAACGAAGATGCAATTGATAATAACGTCAATGGTGAGATCGATGAGTATGGCGAGATTCCACTTCTGTCTGAGATTAGTGAATGGGCAACCGATGGCATTGACAATAATGGTAATGGTCTAATTGATGAAGTGCCGGGATATGAAACCGACGACATTGACAATGATGGTGATGGCTTGATAGATGAGGACGATGAGTTTGTTCCCGCCGACGAGTCCCATATTTTTATTCCTCGTGGAAGTATCGTTTTAGCCGATTTTAATTCTGGTACCAAGTGGATTAATGGGGCGATGCTTGGTGCCAAAGCGGTTATTTTTATTGAGCCGGAAATTACCATGCGAGGCGAAGCTGAAAACAAGTTTCTGACTGTTCCGGCTAATATTCCTCGCTTCTGGATTCGTCGAGCTGATGGTGAAAAATTAAAACAAGAAATTGACGCTACCAACCGGCAAGGGCAAAACTTAGAAGCTCAACTAAGCGGTGAAATCAAGTGGGAAAACCAAACCGGTCAGAATGTGCGCGGCTTTTTGCCAGGTGCTGATCCGCAACTCAAAGATGAGATGGTCGTTATCTCCGCTTACTACGATTCGATGTCAATGGTCCCCTCGATAGCACCAGGTGCCGAACCGACCAGTGGTATTGCGACTTTGCTGGAATTGGCCAGGATCCTTGGGGGCGAGGGATTTCGCCCGGGTAGATCGGTTCTATTTGTCGCTACTGACGCTCACTTTCAAGGACTGTCCGGGATGCGTGCTTTTATGGACGGAATTGGTCAGGATGTAGTGGGTGAAATTGCAGATTCGGCCGGTACCCCGACAATGCACGGCCTTCGCCGAGGATTAGACAAGGACCTTTATGAATTAGAGGAATTAGGTCGGAAGATGGTCCTCTCCATCGATCGTAATGTACTGGTTAATTTGCCCTCCGATTTCTACTCTCATGTCCGTCGAATTGATAACGATTTGGATTCCCTGTTGGTCACATTAGAAGGGCTGTCGGAAACACAAAATAAAATTGTCGGGCTGAGAAAATCGCAACGAGATTACAAAGAGAAGCAAAAGAAAAAGATCCAAACTACCAAAAAGCGGGAGAAACAAGACTTTACCAAAGAGGAAGAATCCTTGTTGATCGCCAATGTGGCGAAGTTTAAGAAAGATTCTCAACAGACAGTACAATTTCTCCATGATATTATATCTCGCCTTGATCAACTCCAAACAACAGCCATCCAAGAATGTCGTCAGGCTCAAGAAGAATTGATTACCAATGTTGGACTTCCAATGGCACATCTTGACCTTTGGGTTCTGGACCAACTAGAAGCTGATTTGGGAAGTGGTCGAATTGAGGATCGATACGGCCAAACCCCCGCAAGTTCCTACCTTCAGCCGAAAGAAGACAGTAAAGGTGAGTTCACACTCCCCATTCCCTCGAACTTTACCGGTAACCCTGACTACATCAAAGCTCTAGATGATTATTTACAGGACTGGGAGCTTAAAGATCCACGTAAGTTCGCCTTGCAATATAGCCAAGAGAAGTTATTGGATCGACATCTGAGTTTCAGGAATCTACAGGAGATGAGAGTGGCTCGAAAGACAATCCATCTAGGACCTCAGTCTTTTGAACAGTATGTGCGTCAAGAAAAGAAAATACTTCAGAAATTGACAGGGTCAATTGGCCAATCGGGACAAAACGATGTAGAGGCCTTTAAAGAGGCAATCAATAAATTGCGGGAAACCCCATTGGCACTGCCTGTAACTCCAATCATGGATTCATACCTGACGATAGAAAGCCGAAAGCGCCTAGGCAACCTCAAAATCGACATTGAGCGAAAACTGAGCGAGAAAGTAAGCGAAATGGAGAAAGGAAACTCCGCGGCCTCAATCGAGGTTGCTATTGAAGATTTGGCTAGGGATAAGCAGGCAATTCTTGAAGTCGGGATGCGAAACGCAAAGATCGAAAAACAGCGCCTCGATGATCTCCTGTTGACACACGATAAGCTGGACCGTCCGTATTTGAAAGAAGAAGAGCTGGTTCTTCGTCACTACTTGACGAGTGAAGACGTGCAAGCAGTACTCGATGCTCGCCAACAGATTAGTGCCCATTTAACAGAAAAAAGATTGTTGGCCTATGTTAGAGAGCGTGCTAAAAGCGATATTATTGAATTAGAAAGCCTGCTCCAGCGACTGAGAAGCTTAAACACCGAAACGGGAAATCAAAATCGACAACTGGACAGCTTGAACACCAGCTTACCGGAAAAAACTAGAGATCTGCTCCGCAACAACATGCTGACGCTCAGAAACGCGAGGTTCCGTAACATTCAACAGCGGGTCGAGCGACTCTATCGCATCAGTAAATCAGAATACAACCGTAAGCTGACAACTATTGAGCAAGCGATATTATTGCAGGATAAATTCAACCGGTACTACACCTCTCTTTTCATATCGGTGGATCTATCCAGTCAGAGCAACAAGTTTGGCGTCTTCAATAAAGGTTGGTTCTATGACCAACAGCCGGAACATGTCTTACGACGTGAGTTCGCTTCTATAGGAAACAAGCTGACCGAGTATGCTAATCAAGCCGACTTTGGTGAACGTATCGAAAAATTATGGCAATTTACCGACGACCAAATCCGACGGGGGATTGTGACCAGCCAATGGACAGTAGCCGCCGATATTAAACCTAAGCAAGAGCTGGAAGGTAAAACACTAGAGTCGCTAATTACCAAACACTATAATACGCTGGCTAGTCTGAGTGGGGTTTCCCGTCTGATGAAGATGCAGTTTGAGCAGATGAGAGACCGTGGTGAACCGTCCGAAGATATGCTCAAAGACATGGACTACATCCGTAAAGAGGTCGAACGGTTCGTTCGTAATGATATTCGATCCGCTCGTAAGACGCGAAAGAATAAGATTCGTCAGATGAATAAGCTGAAGGCACAACTGGCGTTGCGGGAGGAAGATCCCGCTCAATTAACAACGGACGAGATTGACGATATTAAAGCCTTGATTGATATGGCTGGTCTGGGCGGAGATAGTAATTTTGTCAATGCTATTTCGGCCAGCGGTGGAAAAACATGGCGAACCCATATTCCAGGTAAGATTGCCTTTGACAGTGAAGTCGCCACCCTAACCGGGAAAACGGGAATCGCTTTTGCTACGGTTGACGACCGACGTGTTTTGACCGATACGCCACTCGATACCATTGATCGAATGGATCTTAAAAAAGATGGTAATCTTCACCAACAAGCCAAGATGTTAGCCTCAATTCTAGTACAAGCCCTGAGAGATCCGTCGATGCCGACGGCAGCTCGCGTGGATAACTTTTATTGTAGCCTGATTGGTGATGTCGTGGAGTTCGATGCCAGAGAGAGTTCAGTTCCCAGCAAGCCTGTCCCCTACCCAATTTTGACCATTCGCCGTAAGCACAAGTCGCTGATGGGTGTTCGAGGCGACCTGTTTGTGATGGGTGATAATAGAGGAATCTACGAAGTTACCGGCTTGGCCATGGAAGGTCGAGCCACAACACGACTCGGTGGCCAGCAAGAGATTGAAGCCTACGTTCTAGACGGTGAATCTGGGGACATTATTTACGCCCCCGACCAGGGCAATTATGGGGCTAAACTGTTGCCCAATAAAATCCGTATTGATCGGCGACGGCGTGGTGCAACAATCGTTGTGTTTCAATGTGTTTCAACCACAATCTACGATTTAGTCGATCAACGTTACCTCCGTACACTTCGAAATCTGGACGTCTACGATGCGGCCACTGATAGCGCCCCCGAAAAGTACGGGGTTTCTAAACCGTGGCAACAAGAAGGAGTTTCGGCCACCGAGCCGATTGCGCTTGTCTACTCTGAGCCCAATAGCCGGTTGAAATTGGGAATGTCATATGGACAAATCGGGAAGCGATTACTGTTGATTAAAGCCGGACAAAGCGGTACCAAGAATCCAACCCTCTACACGGGCGAAGGGTTTGTGGTTCGCGAGAATGGATCGATTCGGGCTACACCTTATGTCGTTGTACGGGATATGTGGTGGCTAGACGAAAATCGCTCGCGCTTATACAAGCGATTTGGAATTAGCAGCGAGCGTTTAGACCAGCTACATCATTATGCCAACGAACACCTGGATCAGGCTGAAATCGCTCTTAAAAAGGGCATCGCCGACTCAGCGATGCAATTGGCCCGTTCTGCCTGGGGCTATGAGTCATTAGCCTACCCGGATGTCAAGAAAACAGGCAATGATGTGGTCAATGGTGTGATGTTCTATCTAGCACTCCTATTGCCATTTTCCTACTTTTTAGAGCGATTAGTTTTTGGTTTTCCCAGTGTCCACAAACAGTTAATAGCTACATTTGGCATCTTTGTTTTGGTTTTCTTTTTCCTTGCATTGGTCCACCCGGCTTTCCAAATTACAACCACACCAGTCATCATTCTGATTGCCTTTGTTGTTCTAGCTCTGTCGATTATTGTGATTGCTATTATTATTCGTAAGTTTGAAGAGCAATTAGAGAAGATTAAGCAAGAAACCTCTAAAGTCTACAAAGCGGATGTGGGACGATTGTCAGCTTCAGCGGCCGCTTTTAGGCTCGGTATCTCTAACATGCGGAAACGAAGTGGGCGTACTATCCTGACCTCTTTTACACTGGTGATCCTCACCTTTACCGTCATTTCTTTCACCTCAGTTAAAACCTTTGTCCGTCCTAACCGAACTGCGCTGGCGACCGTAACACCAAAATACAATGGCATGCTGATTCGAGATCAGTACTGGAGAGCTTTAGAAGAACCTGTTTATACCTCAATCTCCAATGATCTGCGACGTAAGGAAATTGCCATCTCTGACTTGGTTAGTAGGAAGAAGCAGGAAATTAACCGGTTACAAAAAATATCTGAACGAGCTCGGTCGAGAGCTAAATCTGGAAGTCAAGATCAACAAGGGCGTATTGATAAGATAAAGGGTCAGATCGATCAACTGGAAAATTTCTCTGGAGTAGGAGCCACAATCGACGGTGCAAAATTGGGTAGTACGATTGATCAGGGGGCGGTGCGGCCGGGAGAAGCCGAGCCGGGTAATAAAACCGAAACCAAAATCACGGTTCGTAACATTGTTGCCCCACGTGCTTGGTATCAAACATCCGGTACAGGTGACCAATCTTTTGTTCAGTTAACTCGTGTTCCAAATGAAAAAGACCCAGTCCCACCGCTCAATGCAGGTAATAAGCCGAAAACCTATCAGGCCAATATGTTGATCGGAATGAGTTACGAAGAACCTGCGGTGACTGGCATCGACAGCCATTTGATCTATGGAGAGTGGTTCCGACCTGACAAGGATACTGAATGGCCAACAGAATGGCCTAATGCCTGCGTTCTCCCGAAAGGAATGGCAGATCTCCTCGGTATTACTGAAGATGACATGGGCAAGGCAACAGTTTTGGTCGGTGGAGCTAAATACACTGTTACTGGCGTGTTAGGGCTGACCTTTAAAGACCTGAAAGATAACGACGGTGAAGAGCTAACGCCGGTCGATTATCAATTGATGAACCAACAGCAATCACGAGGGGGACAGGGGGATGAGACCTTGGAGGGCGAGCTGCAAAAGTATATCCACCTCACACCTGATAGCATTGCTATACTACCCTATAATGTGATTATGAATATGGGTGGAAAGCTCCAGTCTGTGGCGGTCAACATGGAGCGAAATGAAAGTGATCCAGACGTACTCAATCCTATCGAAAAGCTAGATTTGATCATGGTGCCACTGATGAATCGGGTAGCGCTAGATCTATTTGTTGGACGTGGTGATGATGCCTACCTATATAGTTCAATTGGTATGACATCTTTCTCTGGTATGACTAATCTGTTTGTCCCAATTTTGATCGCCTCCTTAATCGTTTTGAATACTATGCTTGGAGCAGTCTACGAGCGGGTGCGTGAAATTAGCATCTATAGTTCAGTCGGTCTGGCACCAGTCCACATCGCTTTCCTGTTCCTGGCCGAGGCCTGTGTCTACGCTGTTCTTGGGGCAGTAATAGGCTACTTATTTGGCCAAGTAGTAGCAACAGTACTGGTTAAGTTTGGTCTAATGGCCGGGTTAACACTGAACTATTCGTCAATGTCAACTGTCATTGCCACCATTATTGTTATGTTTGTTGTGATTGCCAGTACACTTTATCCTGCTATTAAAGCTGGACAGATGGCGGTACCCGATATTGAGCGAAAGTGGAAGTTGCCTGAGCCCGATGGTGATCTCTGGCACTTCAACTTGCCTTTTACTGTTTTGGCTGAAGAGGCATTGGGTTTAAACATCTTCATGCGGGACTATTTTGATGCTCACGCCGACGAATCTGCCAGCGATTTTTATACTGACCAAGTTACATTCCAACAAACCCTCGTAGAAGGGCAAAGCCCTAGCGGCGAAGAAGAAGAATACAGTTGTAGTATGATGGTCTGGCTGGCCCCCTATGATCTAGGGGTTAGTCAGTCAATTAAGCTGCTGACGTCACCGGTTGGTGGCGAAGAAGAAGATCTATTCAATATCACACTGGATGTACATCGAGAGAGTGGCGAGATTGCTTCTTGGAAACGGGTTAATCGCCGTTATCTGAACTTAATTCGAAAGCAGCTACTAATCTGGCGAACCTTTAGTGCCGAGGTTCGCGGTGAATTCCACGAACGTGGTCGACAAGAACGAGAAGGGAACAATGCCGATAACCAGGTCGGATCAGAGGCTGCAGCGATCCCAACTTTATCAACCATTTCACCCACTACTGCCAGTTAAATTTATAGTGATTAATGACAGAGGTGTAAGATAGCCTAATGGAAAAAGCCGCAAGTCTTATTGTTATTATTGGTGTTTTGTTCTGGATTGTCTCCATCCTGATTTTCAAGGGGTTGTGGCGGGTCCAAATGATCTCCGCAGCTATTATTATTTTCGGGATTGTCTTGGCGCACATTTCGGAAGAGTTCTACCGAGAAGAAGATGAGTAAACGTCTCAATTGAGTATAATTTAGGCGAATCCCTCGACTTTGGTCGAAGAATTTGCCATTCACTATTCATTAAGGGAGGAAGAATTTGGCAAGGAAACGGGTAAGCCAAGCAGAAGAGTGGCAAGCGTGGGCTAAGCGATACGATATTGACGGCGGTATCCGGACTTTCGAGTCAGGTTTGACGCTCAAAGTCTTTTTGGGAGCCCTGTTTGTCGGCCTGCTGATGATGCCGGGTTCTCTATACCTGACCTATGTTTCAGGTACATCCGGTGCCGGGGCCGCCCCATGGGTAGCTGTTATTCTGTTCACTGAGTTGGCTCGCAGGTCTTTTACCACTGCCAGTCGTCAGGAACTCTACATGCTACTCGGGTTAACCGGTGCGGCTGTTGGTTCTGGGGTTCAGTACCGAAGTTTCATCTGGTATTCATACTTCGTGAAAACCCCTCAAGCCGTCTCCTACGAAATCGCGGATAAAATTCCCTGGTGGGTTTGTCCTCCGCCAGATTCGATTGCAATCGCCGAGCGAACACTTCTGCACAGGGATTGGTTAGCACCAATCTTCATTTTCGTCGTCTTTAAATTATTGGGAACCATCCGTCATATTAGCGCGGGTTACGTGCTTTTCCGCCTTACCGCTGATCTGGAGCGCCTGCCATACCCCATGGCACCGATCCAAGCGCAGGGGGCAACCGCATTGGCTGAAACAACCGGTAAAGGTGAGACATGGAGATGGCGCGTTTTTTCCATCGGTTCCATGGCCGGCTTAATCTGGGGATTCATCTACATTGGTGTTCCCTCCTTAACCGGCTTGATGATGACAGAACCGATCCAGATCCTCAAGATTCCCTTCATCGACTTTACCCAAGCCATTGAAGGATTTGCCCCCTCTGGTATTTTTGCACTATATACAGATTGGAGTCAGGTCGTTACAGGCTTTGTCCTACCTTTCCCCATCGTTATGTCAGAGTTCCTATCGGCTTCCTTTAGTCAATTTTTCCTCAATCCATTCTTGTACAAACAAGGGCTTCTGATTCAATGGAAAGCAGGAATGGATGTGCGATCAACCACATTGGCTAATAGTCTGGACTTTTGGCTTAGTTATGGGATGGGAAAAAGTTTTAGCTTTGCTATTGTTGGTTTAGCAGCTTCAATTCCAATGTTGATCAAAATGCGTTCCCGCAAGAAAGCTGGTTCCGGTCAACGTGGAACTCTAGAGCCCCCACCAGGCAGAGGTGACTTCCCACTGTGGGTGATGGTCGGTATGTGGTTAGCTGGTATGGGACTTTACGTCTTTATTGTCCATAAGTATATGGTGCCAAACTTCCCACTGATATTCCTGCTCGGGTTTGCATTTCTCTATACACCCTTGAACTCTTACATTACCGCTCGAACCTTCGGCGTCTTAGGTCGAGACTTATTTGAACTCCCCTATATCCATGAAATGACCTTTATTCTAAGTCGTTATGAGGAGATTGATGTTTGGTTTGTCCACCTGCCGGATGAGGATTATGGTCGTGGCACCCAGCATTGGCGCGTGCTGGAACTAACAGGGACAACCTTCACTAGTAATATCGCAGGCACTTTACTCATGATGCCGATTTTAATCGTGGCAGGTATTTTAGTGATGCACTTTGTCTGGCAAATCGCCCCCATCCCCTCTGCTCAATACCCATATGCCAATATGATGTGGCCGATCAATGCCACCTGGGAATGTATTAACAAAACGGCCTTACGCGATGGCAATAGCCAAATGTTGCAAGCTATTCGTGGCGATTACCTGTCAGCCGGTTTGACCTCCTCACTGGGGATTTATGGGTTGCTATGGGTCGCCAAGCTGCCCACTATGTGGTTCTACGGCCTGGTCGGCGGGATTGGTGCAGATCCTGGTTCAATCTTACCACGGCTAGTTGGTGCCTTGATCGGTAGATTTTATATGATTAAGCGTTTTGGTTTGAGGCGTTGGTATATGTTTAACCCTGTTTTGGCTGCTGGATTTACTTGTGGCGTCGGCTTGACAGGGATGGCGGTCGTGGCAATTTCACTTGTTTCGAAAGCTGTAATCGTGAAACCTTTCTAAAATTCGCCCCTGACTCAACTGCTGAATAGTACGGCCTCTTGGTGCGGCCCTCAATTCTTAATTCCATCAATTGGGTAATCGGGGCAAAGATTTAATCGAATAAAAATGAAGAATCTATTTCTATTCTTACTGATAGTTATTGGCCTTAGTGGTACCGGTTGTCTAACACAACTTACGCAACTCACCCAAAATCTCGCTCCGAGTGGTGAATTTGTCAACTATGCTTTGGCTAAGAATGGGGCAACAGCGGTGGCCTCAGGTAGCACTCCAGATCACGAGCCGGGGACTGTCATCAATGGGATTACATCCTCTAAAGACTGGGATAAAGGCGAAGGTTGGGAGATGTCCTTCCAACGTGAACATATGAGAGCAGGTATGATGCGCTATGAAAGCCGGATGACACGTAAAGAACAACGTGGAGGGGCTTGGGTTGAAGTTCGATTGCCGGAGCCGAAACGGGTTAATCGCATGGTTATCTATACCCTCGACAGCCAAAAATATCCAGTCTCAAAGTATGGAATCTACGAAGCAAACCTTCAGGTCTGGGACGATGGTAGTTGGAAAACGATTGCCAGAGTCAAAAATGGAAAGGTCGAGTATTTGACCACCACTGCGGGGAGAACCGTTGCCAAAGGGCGAATCGTATTGCGATTCCAGCCGATTTTAACAAATATGGCGCGAGTGATGGTTTTCCGTAGTAACGACCGTAAAGTGACGGATAAAACTTATAGCTCGACAGTTGAACAGAATACGGCTCGGATTATCGAGGTTGAATTGACCGGCTATGATACTATTGACCCGGAAGAAAACAAGGCTGAGAGCGAACTGGATAATCTATTGAAACAATAGTTGTATGATATGGACAACGTTTGGTTGGGCAGGGATTACGCTTTCGATTCCCGATAGCTGGGAAATTGCGGGTATTAGTGGCGATCAGAAAGCCGGTTATTTACGGTTAGATGATGAGAACATGCCACGATTGGAACTAAAGTGGTCGGAAAGCAAACGTAAAAAAAACGATCTTCATGCTGTGCTGGACGAATACTTCAAGTTGGTTCGGAAAAGTTACTCCAAAAAAGGTTCTAGGAAATCGGGAGAACTTCGGATAAAAAGAGATGTCAATCTGCTGAAAGCAGAACAAAATCCACATCTACATGGGCCAATCTTTTTTCAATGGCGGGGCGATATTTTCGCTCACGGAGTTATTTCCCACTGTCCGAAAAGTCAGCAAATTACCATCGCTCAGGTGATGGCCAAGACACACCACAGCCTCCACTCCGTTTCGGTTCCGCTCTTTCTCTCCTTGAAAAATATTTCAGCAGTAGAGCCGGAGGGCGACTTTCTCTGGAGTGCCTACCAGATGAGCTTTTGGGCACCACAGAAGTACCGTTTAGAAAAGCAACAACTGCTGTCTGGCTATTTGCTGTTCTCCTTTATCGACCCGGGTACACTATTAGATCGAAAACGCCGCTTGAGTGTCGAACGGTATGGTCTGGCAGACGTATTGTTAAAAGACCGAGAACTGGAAGATTGGTTTCGTGCACAGTACCAGAAATCGTTACGAGGATTCGGCTATCAGATTGAAGTATCTGACGACGGTACAGATGAGCAATTTATGCTACTAGGGCAAGAAACCCGATTTTCAGATAATATTCCGTTTCAACAGGTTCAATCTTTAGACCAACTGAGTAAACGAAAGACTTTAGCTACTCACGTTCGCCGATGTCGGCGTTCAAACCGAATTTTCGTAGTTCAGTCGGTTTCTAAGCAAAACGCAGTGCCTGTTGTCAACCGTGTAGCAGCCAGTATTCACTGTCATTCAGACACCGACCAGGAGATCGGTGTTCTCAACCCAACCGAAGAGTCTGCTCTTGACGCGATTGGGGGCTGACCAACTCAGTGGTCAGTTGAGCACTAATCTCTCCTCCCTCATCTAGCTGGCGGGGTTAGAGGTTATTCATAAGTGTGGAGTGTGAAAAGGTTGCTTCTAACTTTTAATGGTGCCCCCACATGCTGACTCAATTACTATACAAGTTTGGTCTCAAAAAACCAAAAGTCCCGGATCGAGGCGAGTTGATGAAAACCTTGCCGTTGCGAAATCAACTGGTAAAGTGGGAGGTGGATGAAAAAGGTGAAGTTTCGTTGACAATTCCACAAGACCACAAAATGTGGTTGCGGGTTCTGGCGAAGTTGTTTAGCCTGCCAGGTAAACGGGTTATTGTTTTAGACGACGTGGGTTCTTATGTGTGGCAGCTCTGCGATGGTCAGAATTCGCTTCGCCGGATCTCTAAACAATTGAGCGATAAGTATAACCTGACGGCTAAAGAAGCGGAAATGTCACTGGTCGAGTATCTTCGATCTCTTGGCAAACGTGGTATTATCGGTTTTGCCGTCACTAAGAACATGGAAAAATCACTCTAGAGAGGAGAAAAGTAAATGGAAGCAGGGGCCAATAAAATCCCGGTGCCAGAAGCACCGCCAGGTCGATCCCGGCGCATACTGCCTGAAGAAAATACGGTTCGGGTTCGAAATGTAATCAAAAATTATGAGATGGGTGATAGTGTTGTCCAAGCCTTACGCGGTGTCAATTTTGAGATCAAGCGGGGTGAATATATCTCGATTATGGGCGCATCTGGTTCTGGGAAATCGACTCTCTTTAATATGGTGGGTGGTCTGGACAAGCCAACGGAAGGACGGGTTTACATCGACGAGGTCGATATCGCCCAGTTGGATGCCTCTGAACTGGCCTGGTTACGTTGTCGAAAGATCGGTTATATTTTTCAGTCTTTTAACTTGATCCCCGTTATGACCGCACTTGAGAATGTGTCCTTGCCGATGATCTTTGCCGGCATGACCACCGACGACAGTAGGGATAAGGCCATCACTCTGTTGGATATGGTCGGTCTAGGTGGACGATTTCATCACAAACCGCTGGAACTGTCAGGTGGGCAGCAGCAGCGGGTAGCAATTGCCCGCGCTCTGGCCAACGATCCAGCCATTCTCTTGGCAGACGAACCGACAGGGAACCTGGATACCAGAACGGGTTTAGAGATTATTGCGCTGGTCAAGCGACTGAACGAAGAGAACGGTGTTACCATCATCACTGCCACTCACGATACCAAGATGTTAGATGTCTCAGATCGAATTTTTGAAATGGAAGATGGCCGTGTCACCAAAATCGAAACCCGTGACGAAATCAACCTGCATGTTGGGAAACTTGATGGTGTTGAAGTCGGTTAGTTTTTACAACAACTAGTCAATCCCATTTAGTTATTCAGCTTTACGTAAAGCCGCTTACAATGAAGGTTTGTGGAACTCGGTTGGGGTGAGGGGAGCCTGGGGTAAACAGGCCCGTGAAAACAAATATGTGCAGTCTAAAAGCCTGATTTGTAAACCGCCTGCCAGGATGGATAACAGCTGCATTAAGAACCCGACCATCAACTTCTAGAGGTAGACCATTCGGTTTGGGGCCAAGTTTTAGTGGCGCCAGGACTTGCTATTACCGGTTATCCTAAATTGTCTGGAGATGAGGGCTTTGCACCAACAGTAGATCGTGATACAATTGCGGACAAACTTCCATATAAGATTTCTTTATTTTTCACAAACCCAAAATCGTTACCCCACCAGGATTCGAAAGAGAAAATATGGGATGGTCGATGGCCAACACGTGTTGGCCCAAGAGGAAATCTGCTGTAAATTTTCGATCTCTATGCGGATTTTCTGAGTTGGATACAAAGCCAAGGGTATGAGTCGGAAGTGCTCATCTTAACTCCAGGTCCTACGCCCATCGTTTGCGTCAAGAGCAGCGGAGAGAAGAAACCGGCTATTTCATCAGTGCGGGAGTCATTCGACGGGGCAGGCGGGTGCTGTGGCTACGGTACGGCTCCTTGATCAACTCGAAACAGAGCGCCAGGTCTATCGTCATGCCCAGTCGCGATCCAATGGGCATGAACGTTTTTCCTATATGTTGAGTCTTGGCCGGGGTGAAGAACCAGGGCCTGTCGTGGCCGAAGATGTCGAATCAATTCTCAGGCAACGCGGTCAGGGGCTTGGCGAGAAGGACGAAACGCTACTGGTCATCATCGGCAAGTATGGATATCCAACCCACGGTCTTTACGGAAAATTGAACCGAGGAGAAGCCTGCCTGGAGCCGCTGCTAGGTCGCTGCACTTCTTTCCTTCGCCTGCTAAAGGAGTAGAAGATACTGCACTTTGCCAACGTGCCTACACGCTGATCGTCAGTCCGGAAGGAGAAGTCCTCCCATATCAACTGCTTCCATGACACGCCTTGGTCACCGGTGGAATCGCGTTGTACCCGGGACCTGATGGCCAAAATTCAGCTTGGTCTTACCCTAGATTTACACGAGTACAGTGGGGATGCCTTCTGGTTTTCTGCCCGACACCAACGAGGTGATGATGACCAGATGTGGGAGCAGCGCGTGACGGATCAGATGATTCTTGCCGTTGCTCAGTCTCGGGCAAAACTGGCGCTAGCAGACTATCTGNCCAGATCATTTTTCACCAAAAGTGAACGTGGAGTTTTCTGGCTCGACTCCCAGAAGCGGGGAGAAGNCTTGAATCTGGCCGATTTCGCAGCCAACCGGTNCGGCCTTTTTACCATCGAGACTGGGATGAAAGCCAGCTTTGANCACCGGGGCCCGTGTNGCTATGCTGNCGGCACAAACCTCTGTGACCGCCTTTGAGCAACGCNNCGCCTCATAGGCTCGAAGTGTTACGTAATGCGTGAAACGCAACAAGTTCATCCAGAGTGCGAAAGACGTGATTGCTATTGATAGAANGGGGGAAACCGACTCGATCTGCTAAACGNGATGCAGGCAGGGGGCCGGGGTGAAAAAGCTAATGGCTGCCAGAGTCAAAGCGACAAGAAGAAGGAAGGTTGCACGAAGGTCGTCGAGAGATAGCCGTGCGTAGCTTTGATGAACGTTGGCCGACTTAGCTCGTCTTTGTTTAATTCTAAAGAGGAATTACGCCTAAGGTAAGATGTAATCTGTTTCAAAACAGTAAGTGGGAAAACAGATAAATTATCTGGCGGCTGATTTACGGGGCTCCAGCCTTCTCGAAAGCACAAGAACGGCTTGCCATTGATATCGGATACGATCGATCAACACCGAGAGTTGTCGAAGTATTAGCCTCTTCATCCTCACACTATCAAAGAATCCAGCCTCTGCCAGTCCTTGCTGGTATTGAGCATATCCCGATTGCCAAAAACATGATTCCCCTGGATGAATTCAGACATTCGACCCAATAAACCTATTCAGAGGTTTTTCTCCTCTTTTCTTCTCGCATTCGACGGTCATGGTTGAGATCTTTTTTGCGAATTCTCAGCGAAGTTGGTGTCACCTCTAGCAACTCATCCAAGCTGAGATATTCGATCACATCATCCAGCGAAAGAATGGTTGCTGGGGCCAGAGAATCGGCGAGGGCTTTTGGTGTGGCTCGATGTCCAGTTGCATTTTTGGCTTTGCAAACGTTGATCACCAAATCTTCGTAGCGGATATTTTGTCCCATCACTTGCCCCGCATAGATCTCGTCACTCGGTTCAACAAAAAAAGTGCCCCGCTGTTGTAGGTGTTCTAAGGCGTAGGCTTTAACCGTTCCAGTTTCCAGTGCTATTAAGGAACCGAACTCACGGTCAGCGATCTCACCTGCCACTGGCTGATAGTCGTGAAAAAGGGTATGAAAAACCCCAGTCCCTCTGGTCAGTGTTAAAAAAGGTTGGCGAAACCCCAACATGCCTCGCGTGGGAACGTGGTACTCAGCGTAGACCGAATTGTCGTCACCGTAACGAAGATCAAGGAAACGACCCTGTCGATTACTAACCAGCTCGCTAACTGCGCCCAAATAAGCGTTGGCAACTTCGATGAAAACATGTTCGATTGGTTCCTGAACTCCTTGATTGGTCTGTCGGAAAATCACTTCGGGCTTACTAACCGTGAACTCGTAAAATTCCCGTCGCATAGTCTCGATCAAAATTGCGAGATGAAGTTCGCCCCGTCCAGCCACTATAAATTCGTTAGCACTGTCGGTCTTTTCCACTCTCAAGGAGACATTGCTTTCCAACTCCCGCCACAGGCGTTCCCTAATTTGACGGCTAGTCAGATATTTACCTTCTCGACCAGAGAATGGGCTGTCGTTAACACCAAAGGTCATACGGACGGTCGGTTCCTCAACCTTAATCGGTGGTAGCGGGCGGGGCTTGTCTGGATCGGTCAAGGTATCCCCAATCCCAACTGTTTCAATACCAGAAACCGCCACAATGCTACCTGCCTGAACCTCATCCTGAACCTCTCGCTTTAGGTTCCGAAAGACAAAAACTTGACCTATCTTGGCCAGTTCACTTTCACCATTGGCTTTGAGATGAAGTATCTGTTGAGCACTTGACAATCGGCCACTACTCAGGCGACCTACGGCAATTTTACCCACGAAGTTGCTATACTCCAGTGTCGTTACTAGCAATTGAGGTGGCCCAGTTGGATCTACGACAGGTGCGGGTAAATGGCTAACGATCAGGTCAAACAGTGGACGAAGGTCTGTTTCCAATTCATCAACGGCCAAGCCAGCCTTTCCTTCTGGCGCAATGGTATAGACAATGGGGAAATCGATCTGATCATCGTCTGCACCAAGATCTATAAAAAGGTCAAAGGTAGCCTCAATCACATCTTTCGGACGAGAAGCAAGTCGGTCTACTTTATTCACCACAACGATGGCTTTCAATCCGCGCTTTAAGGCTTGACGAAGTACAAATCGAGTTTGCGGCATTGGTCCTTCAACAGCATCAATTAGTAAAACAACACCATCCACCATGTTTAGTACCCGTTCTACTTCACCTCCGAAGTCAGCGTGGCCCGGCGTATCGACGATATTGATGGTTATATCCTGGTAGACAATGCCTGTATTTTTGGCCAGAATGGTGATACCTCGTTCACGTTCTAGGTCATTGGAGTCTAATATTCGTTCTTCGACCTGCTGGTTACTGCGAAATACATTGGTTTGGTGAAGCATGGCATCGACCAGTGTGGTTTTACCGTGATCTACGTGAGCAATGATAGCGATGTTGCGGATATTAGTCGCAGTTTCTATGTTTGGCTCTGATTCTTCAATAGGGGCTTGGATTTGCAACTATTTCTCCATTTAATAGGTCTTGTTGTTTTTCTTACAGGTTGCTTTGCGAAATCGCCACAAAGTTTTCCGTTTAGTCTTTCGCTGGTATATCTTGCAAAGTATACACTCTGCAGATCGGTTTTAATAGGTGTCTTGTGAAATACAACAATTTAAGATCTATTTGGGTTGGATTTTTCCCCTTTCGTCAATCAGTGTAAAAATTTCTCTGCTGCCAAAAGCGGTTTTCTGGGCATGTGCTTCAGCACTGTAGAAAAGATGCTACCGATTAGCTTGGCGCTTGTAGATGTGCCAAAAAGTTGGCTTTGCTGCGAAAAATAGACGCGCAACGCTTTCTCTGGTACATAGGTAGGTGCTCACCCACCATATTACCCATTTTAGGACACGATTAGTACAAAAGGCAGGACAAAAACTAAAAGAAAGGGTGGAGAAGTCCAACCGGTTCAGACAGGAGCAGAGGTTAACCCCCTAGTATAGATTGAACTAAAAAACGGAGATGGTCAACCAACTTAGCTTAATCATCTCAACCTGATCCGAGGTTCGTCATCACGTACGATAACACCGTGAAGTGCTGCGTTTAGGGTAGAAATACCACCATAGGCGGGAAAGTCGTCCATTCTTTTCATGGATAGGTTTTGGCCGACACTAGAATGTCAACCGAACCAGTGAAAAACGATAATTGAGGGTGCCTTTTGTGGGATGGAGGTAGATGGAACAGGCCGCCGGGTAAGGGGTCAACTGCCAATTACCATTACGGTAGCTTAGGAGAAATAGATTGAGTCCGGTGCGGTTGCCATTACCTAGCCACGATAAAATCCAAAGCCTAATCCTAGAATTAAGCCAACACCAGCTCCCCTTTGTAGATTCTTAACCCAGGTTCCTTCTGCAGCAACGGGACGCCAACAGCTTCAATTGTACCAACCGTCCCACCATAGGAGGGCACGGTTGCAACGGTTTTCATTCCTCGCCCTTGAGCGGCTATTAACAGAAGATTCGATAGGAAAAGAAGTAAACAGAGGACAAGTTAAAGTCAATCGTAGAAACCTACAACCGTTGAAAAATTGCATCATTGGCACCCCGCTTTCTCGGTCTTACTGCACGGACTTCCACGATCTTCGGCAACGGCTACGCACCGTTTCCAAACCGAAACGCTGGGGCTAACAGATCCAAGGCTAACTGCAATTTTTTGCAAGTTTTTCTTGAATCGTTTAAAGTGGAAGTTGCCGGCTTGGCCTTCATCGGTTCC